>JBCBZY010000022.1:0-15334 GCA_039815115.1 Pseudomonadota bacterium
ATGCATTGGACGCACACAGCAGAACAATCTGCGAGTGATTGGCGACAAATATCTGGTCTACGGAACGAGCCGGAACGCCAAGACCATTTACGTCAATGAACCCTATGGCGGATGTCAGGATGCTGATCGCCACACGCTGGTTACACGGCGGTTCACATCCAACCTGTGCAGCGGAGAAATTGCCGAAGTGGTCGATTCCACAACCGGTACTTTTCGTAGCAGTTGTTCCTTTGGCGACTTTGTCCCCTATACGAAAAACGCCGAATAACTGACGCGAGCTGACCCTGGTTCCTCTGCTGCTATTTCTTGTAGAGAGCGGCGAGTCGGTCGGTGTAGCGCTCCCGAATGACATGGCGCCGAATCTTCATGCTCGGCGTCAATTCTTCATTTTCAATCGCAAAAGGTTCGTCGGCAAATTCAAACCGGCGGACTTTTTCCGTGACTGACAGGCTCTTGTTCACCCGGTCCACCGCCTCGCGCATCGCGGATTTGAAAGCCGGATTGGCCTGCAGCTTCAGGAAATCATAGGCCATGCCTTCCTGCCTTGACCATTCCAGTGCCCATTCGGGATCCGGAACCAGCAGGCCGACCATATAGGGACGCTTGTCCCCGACAATCATCGCCTGGAGGATTTCCGGCTGTAAAGTCAGCATGCCCTCCAGTTTCTGGGGCGCCACATTCTCGCCCTTGTCGTTGACGATCAAATCCTTTTTGCGATCCGTAATGGCCACCCGGCCGGCTTCATCAATCAGCCCGATGTCACCGGTATGGAGCCAGTCATCAATTATCACGCGATCCGTTTCCGGCTGGTTGCGCCAATAACCCTTCATCACCAGTTCCCCGCGAACCAGAATTTCGCCATCCTCGGCAATCTTCACTTCGGTATCGATCATCGGTGGACCAACCGTATCCATTTTGAGACCCGTGCGCGGGCGGTTGCAGGCGATGATTGGGCCGGATTCGGTCTGTCCATAGCCTTGCAGCAAAGTCAGTCCCAGTGCCTGGAAAAACACGCCGATATCCGGATTGAGTGGCGCGCCGCCGGAAACCATTGCCTTGATGCGCCCGCCGAAACGTTTTTGAACTTTCGGACGCAGGGTCCGGTTGAGAAACAGCTCCATTGGCTTGTCGCGCTTGCGTTTATTCCCCTCGGCCTGGCGCTCGCCGATCGTTAGCGCTTTGCCTAGCAGATAATTGGCCATCTTCCCCTGTTTTTCGACAGTCTTGATCAGGCGTTGACGGAGGACTTCAAAGAGGCGGGGGACGACCACCATGATGGTCGGGCGCACTTCCTCGATATTGGAGGCCAGTTTTTCCAGCCCTTCCGAATAAAAGATTTCCGCGCCAAGACCGATGGGGAAAAACTGACCGGCACTATGTTCGTAAGCGTGGCTGAGCGGAAGGAATGAGAGGAATACTTCATCATCCCAGCCGAAGTCATTCTCGATGACTTCTGCCGGTCCTTTGACATTGTGCAGGATCGCCCCGTGATGCTGCATTACGCCGCGTGGTTTCCCGCCGGTGCCACTGGTGTAGATGATACAGGCCGTATCGTCGCGGGTGATGGACCGGGCCTCACCCTTGACTTCAGTCACATCTTGATCAGTGCCGTCAACAAGATCCTGCCATTTGTGGATGCTGAAATCGCCCGACTGGCCAATACGCAGATCGGACAGACCGATGACGATATCCGCGTCCGACGAGTTGATGATCGATGGCAGCAGATTCTGGGCCAGCTTCTGGTCGGAAACGATCACTGCCCGCGCGCCGCTATTGTCGAGAATATGCTGGTGATCCCCGGGCGTGTTGGTCACATAGGTTGGAACGGTGATGCACTGGGCGGCCATGATACCCAAATCGGCGATACACCATTCTGGCCGGTTTTCGGAAACCAGCATGACCCTGTCACCCGGCTTTAGCCCCAGTTCCTTCAGCGACTTTGCCAAAGCGGATACCTGCCGAGCGGCCTCGGTCCAGCTGGTAGCCCGCCATTCGCCATCGATCTTGGCGCTCAGGAAGGGTTTGTCACCTCCTTCTTCCGCACGCGAAAAAAACATCGACACCAGATTGGTGTAATTATCAAATTCGAGATATCTGTCCCGGGACTTTTTTGCTGACACGATTGCACCCTCTCATCCAGCCTTGCCTGAACGGCGATTTCTTTTTCTGCCGCGCAGGCTAGCGCGGTTAAAGGAGCCCGGCAATTCTTTTAGTTGTCTCCGGCTCAGGGAAGCTCGCTGACCGCTTCGCCGATTGATCGCGGATCAACCGCGCCGACCCAGCCGCGATCTGTTTTCTGCGCCCCTGCCAATTTCGAAGGCAGGCCGGAGGTGTCGACTTCATGACCGTAGGCCGAGAGAGCATCCTGCAGTTTCACAAGATCACTGTCGCGTTCGACCAGCACCTTGTCACGGCGGAAATAGATGTTTGGCATGGCCATCGCCTGTTCCAGCGACATGCCATAATCGATCACGCCAATCAGTGTCTTTGTGACATGCATGATAATCCGCTTGCCGCCAGCCGACCCCAGCGCGAGAACAGGCTGGTCATTGGCATCATAAACAATGGTCGGCGACATGGACGAAAGCGGCCGCTTGCCCGGTTCCACACGATTGGCCACCGGCGCCCCGTCCTTCTCCGGTGCAAATGTAAAGTCCGTCAGCTCATTGTTGAGCACCATCCCCCGGGCGAGCAGCTGGCTCCCAAAGGGGCCTTCAACCGTGGAGGTCATATTGGCGATATTGCCTTCGCCATCGACTGCCGTGAAATGGGTGGTGCCTGCGACTTCCGAGGAAATAGCCGCGGTTCGTCGTTCGGCGCCGGGCGGGTTGCCGGCGAGATAATTGCCGCGCGCTTTTCGAGCGGAAATGAGCTTTGATCTCTTGGTGACATAGGCTCTGTCAATCAGGCCGGCGACGGGGACCGACACAAAATCCCGGTCAGCCAGATATTTTTCCCGGTCGGCATAGGCGAGCCGCATCGCTTCCGAAATCAGGTGCCAGCTCTGGGCATTGTCGGGCCCAAGGGCGCTCAGGTCGAACCGTTCCAGCATTCCCAATATCTGCTGCACCGTGGTTCCGCCTGACGAAGGCGGACCCATGCCGCAGATTTTGTAGGTACGATAGATGGAGCAAACCGCCGGGCGCAGTTTGGCGTTATAACCGGCCAGATCATCAGCCGTAATCACGGCCTGATTGGCTGGTGCATTGGCGACCGCTGCCGAAATCGCCGCTGCGGTTTCGCCCCTGTAAAAGGCATCTGCGCCGCCTGCCTGCAAGTCCCGCAACAATTTTCCCAGTTCCGGATTTTTGACCATTGTTCCGGGCGTGGCCGGAGCACCGTCGCGCCAGTAAAGCGCCTGCATGTCCGGGAAATTTTCCCAGATTGGCGCCAGTCGCTTCATCCAGTCAGCTTGCGGATTGCTCACGGCATAGCCTTCTTCTGCCAGCCGGATGGCCGGTTCGAACAGTTTCGCCCAGGGCAATTTGCCCCATTTGCGATGCGCCTTTTCCATCAGCCGCATATTCCCGGGGACGCCAACCGATTTACCACCGGGCACAGACGCTCTGAAACCTTCGGGTTTCCCATCCTTGTCAAGAAAGCGATCCGCCTTTGCTGCGGACGGTGCGATTTCACGGCCGTCAATCGTTTCGATCCAGCCCCGTTTTCCGTCATGATGGAGCAGGAAGCCGCCTCCTCCGATACCGCTTGATTGGGGTTCCACCACTGTCAGCGCCAGCATCATCGCCATGGCGGCATCGGCGGCTGAACCGCCAGCCTGCAAGATTTCAAAGCCCGCCTTGGTGGCTTCCGGATGGGCCGAAGCAGCCGTACCCACATTCTGGGCCTGTGCCGGAAGCGCGAGCGGGGCGAGGAGCAAAAAAGCGAAGAAAGTCAGGAGTTTTTTCATGGGTTGGGGTTTATAATTGCCCCGGGTCTTTGGCAAATCATTTGTCTGCGTTGCCGACGGCCTCAGCCACGGAAGCGAACCCGTCGCGCTTGAGCAGGCGGGTCAGACCGCGGTTCATGCTTTTGGCGATGCCCGTGCCTTTGTAGATCATGGCCGTGTAATGCTGGACCAGCGAAGCCCCGGCCCGGATCCTTTCATATGCGTCGTCAGCTGATGAAATACCGCCGACTCCAATCAGCGGGATTTTCCCGCCGCTTGCGGATCGGAAATCCTTTAGGCGTTGCAAAGCGAGGTCTTTCAATGGCGCACCCGACAGCCCGCCCTGTTCATCTCGGTTCGAAGATCTGAGATCAGGACGGCCGATGGTCGTATTGGACACGATCAGGGCATGCAGCTGATGAGTCAAAGTGACATCGACGATATCGTCAATATCTGCCGGCTCGAGATCTGGCGCGACCTTCAGAAATACCGGAACCGCATTATCTCCGCGAGCCTCCATCACCGCCGCAAGGAGCTGCTCCAGCGCCTGTTTGTCCTGCAGAGCTCTGAGACCAGGCGTATTGGGCGAACTGATATTCACGGTCAGATAGTCTGCCAGCGGCGCCATGTTTTCCACGCCGGTAACATAGTCGGCGATCCGGTCATCGCTGTCCTTGTTGGCACCGATATTGATCCCCAATATGCCTTTGCCCATGCGCCGCCGGATGCGGGCGAGGCGGGGGATTGCGTCCTGCTGCCCGTCATTGTTGAAACCCAGCCGGTTGATCACGGCTTCATCCGCCGGGAGACGAAAAACGCGCGGCTTCGGATTGCCCGCTTGCGGACGGGGCGTCAGCGTGCCGACTTCGGCAAAGCCAAAACCCATGCGGATCAGGGCGTCCGGCACTTCGCCATTCTTGTCGAATCCGGGCGCCATGCCGACGGGATTGGGAAAGGTCAGTCCGGCCAGCTGCGTGGTCAGGATGGGGTCGGATCTGGGCGCGGGACCCATGGGCAGGGCTTTCAGGCCGGCGATGGACAGGCCGTGGGCTTTCTCAGCTTCCAGCGAAAATATCAGGGGACGGACGAGATCATAGAGCATGGCCGCGCCTATGGCACCGCCTGATCCGCACGGCAATCCATTTGCTATCGACAGTTGCCCCGAAAATTTGGTCGCAGATGCAATCAAATATGATATGCGCTCGTCACGGAAAGACGAGGACATGATGACAGCAACACCCGATTTTGATTTTCAGCTTGGCGAAATGGCGGACCAGATCCGCGACACCACGCGGCGCTTTGCCGACGAGAAAATCGCCCCGCTGGCCGAAAAGATGGACCGCGAAGACTGGTTCCCGCGCGAATTGTGGGAGCAAATGGGCGAACTGGGTCTCCATGGCATCACCGTCGAGGAAGAAGATGGCGGACTGGGGCTCGGCTATCTGGAACATGCCATCGCGGTCGAGGAAGTCAGCCGGGGCAGTGCGGCCCTGGGCCTCAGTTACGGCGCCCACAGCAATCTGTGCGTCAACCAGATCCGCCGCTGGGCTTCGCCGGAACAGAAGGCCAAATATCTGCCGAAACTGATTTCCGGGGAACATGTCGGATCACTGGCCATGTCGGAAGCGGGGGCTGGTTCTGATGTCGTTTCGATGAAACTCAAGGCCGAGGCAGTGCAGGGCGGCTATCTGCTCAACGGCACCAAATTCTGGATCACCAATTCGACCGATGCCGACACACTGGTCGTCTACGCCAAAACCCGGCCGGATGCCGGTTCCGGCGGCATCACGGCCTTCCTGATTGAAAAGGACATGAAGGGCTTTTCCATCGGGCAGAAGATCGAGAAGGTCGGCATGAAGGGTAGCCCCACCGCCGAGCTTGTTTTTGACGATTGCGAAGTGCCGGAAGAGAATGTGATGGGTCCGATCAACGGCGGTGTCGGCGTGCTGATGTCGGGGCTCGACTATGAACGCGCGGTGCTCGCCGCGATTCCGCTGGGTCTGATGCAGGCCTGTCTCGACACGGTCATCCCCTATGTCCGCGAGCGCAAGCAGTTCGGCAAGCCGATCGGCACCTTCCAGCTGATGCAGGGCAAGATCGCTGACATGTATGTCCGCCTCAACAGCGCACGCAGCTACGTCTATAATGTGAACAAGGCCTGTGACGCCGGACAAACGACGCGCTTCGATGCCGCCGGCGCGGTCATGTACGCCTCCGAAAGCAGCGTCCGGGTGGCCGAGGAATCGATTCAGGCACTTGGCGGCGCGGGCTATACCACCGACTGGCCGGTCGAACGCTATTGGCGGGACAGCAAACTTCTCGACATCGGCGCGGGCACCAACGAAATCCGGCGGATGCTGATCGGCCGGGAACTGATCGGGGGAGGG
This sequence comes from Pseudomonadota bacterium, assembly GCA_039815115.1. Taxonomy (GTDB): domain Bacteria; phylum Pseudomonadota; class Alphaproteobacteria; order Sphingomonadales; family Sphingomonadaceae; genus Parasphingorhabdus. Next base: position 6,277 of record JBCBZY010000022.1, read on the forward strand.
TGATGCGCGTCCTGCTGACCGGATCCTCAGGTTGGCTCGGGCGGTTTCTGGCGCCGCGTCTGCAGGACAAAGGATATCAGACGGTCGGGCTGGACGTGGTGGACGGGTGTTATACGGATGTGGTTGGATCGGTTGCGGACAAGGCGCTCGTGGAGCGGACTGTCTCGGAGAAGGACATTGAAGCCGTAATCCACGCCGGGGCGCTGCACAAGCCGGATATTGTGCGATATCCGTCCCAGGCATTTGTGGATGTCAATGTCTCCGGCACGCTGAATCTGCTCGAAGCGGCGCGTAATGCGGGGCATGACCGGTTTGTCTTTACTTCGACAACCTCGCTGATGATCTCCGCCGATGTCCGGGCGGGCAAAAGCGGGGGTGCGACCTCGGCTTTCTGGCTGGACGAGGATTTCGGTCCGCTGAAGCCGCGCAACATTTATGGCGTGACCAAGCTTGCGGCCGAGCATCTGTGCCGGCTGTGGTCGGACCTGCATGGGCTGGATGTTGCGATTTTGCGTACCGGGCGGTTCTTTCCCGAAGATGATGATACGCTCGCGCATCCGAGCGGTCCAAATCTGAAGGCGAATGAGTTTCTCAATCGCAGGCTGACTGTGGAAGATGCCGCCGATGCCCATATCGCCGCGCTGGAGAAAATTTCCGGCCTGGGGTGCGAAACGTTCATTCTGTCCGCACCGCCGCCATTTTCGCGAGAGGATCGCGAGCAGCTGATTGATGACCTGCCTGCCGTGATTGCGAAATATTATCCCGAAGCCGCAAAAATTTACGCCGAGCACGGATGGGTTTTCCCCGAATATATCGACCGGGTTTACGATCCGGATAAGGCAGAACGACTACTGGGATTTCGACCCGAAACCGACTTTGCAACAGTTCTCGAAGCTTTGAAAGACGGCACCGAGATGCCCTTCCAGCATGATCCCGACTATCTTTCCCCCAAGGAGATAACATGACCTACACGCTGATCACGGCCAACCGAAATTACTCGAGCTGGTCGCTCCGCCCCTGGCTTCTGATGAAGGCGCTGGATATCCCGTTTGAGGACGAGATCGTCTATTTCGAGGCCGAGAATTACCAGCGTTTCCGGGAATTTGCGCCCAATGCCCAGGTGCCGTGCCTCAAGGACGGCAGCCGGGATAGCGGGGCGAGCACGATCTGGGATTCGCTGGCGATCATCGAATATCTGGCCGAGCGTCACGAGGGTTGCTGGCCAGAAGATGGCAAGGCCCGGATGTGGGCCCGCTGCGCAACGGCGGAAATGCACGGGGGATTTGCGGCCTTGCGCAACCAGTGCCCAATGAACGTGGGCGTCCGGGCCCGTCTCCACAATATTGACAAGCCTTTGCAACGGGATATCGACCGGATCGGGGAATTGTTCGCGCAGGGTCTGGACAGTTTTGGCGGGCCATGGCTTGCCGGAAGCGTATTTTCTGCGGTGGATGCCTTTTACGCACCGGTCGCCTTTCGGACCCGGACTTTTGATCTGGATATCGGGCCAGCCGGCCGAAAATGGGTCGATAACATCCTCGCTCACCCGGCGATGCAGGATTGGGAAGCGCAAGCGCTGGCTGAACCGCATCGCGAACAAGGTCATGAAGAGGAACTGGCCGAAACGGCCGAGCTTACGGAAGATCTTCGCCTTCCCGTTTAAGCCGGATTTGAATTTCGCGGTTGATTAGCGCGCCGGGTTCGTTCAAAGCCGGGCTCATCGATGTTGCATTGCAACATTTTCCTTTCCGAAACACTCGATCGAGGCCCGCAATATGGCGATTCACAGCGACTTCCGGCGCGACTGGCTGTCTAATCCGAAAACCGAATTTCTGGCCGGTCTGGTCGTGGCTCTGGCCCTGATTCCCGAGGCCATCGGCTTTGCGATCATCGCCGGCGTGGATCCGCGCGTGGGGCTCTATGCCAGTTTTTCCATCGCTGTAATCATCTCGATGATCGGCGGGCGCCCCGGCATGATCAGTGCGGCGACCGCGGCCGTTGCGGTGCTGGTCGTGCCTCTCGTGCGCGACCATGGTGTGGAATATCTCTTCGCCGCGACCATCTTGATGGGGATTTTTCAGGCGATTGCCGCCTTGCTACGTCTCGACCTGCTGATGCGTTTTGTGTCGCGCTCGGTCATCACGGGTTTTGTCAATGCCCTCGCGATCCTGATCTTCATGGCGCAATTGCCGCAGCTGACCGGCGAGGCGCTGACGATCCAGACCTATGCCATGGTCGCTGCAGGGCTCGCGATTATATATGGCCTGCCGCGGATCACCAGCTGGGTGCCGTCCCCATTGGCGGCGATCGTCGTGCTGGCGGCCATCAGCATGTATTTCCGCGTCGATGTTTCAACCGTTGGCGACATGGGCGAGCTGCCGGACAGCTTGCCCTGGTTCCATGTCCCGCAGATCCCGATCACCTGGGAAACGCTCCAGATCATCGCCCCCTATTCGCTAGCGATGGCGGCTGTGGGCCTGCTGGAATCTCTGCTGACCGCATCGATTGTCGACGACATGACCGAAACCCGCAGCGACAAGAAACGCGAAACCTATGGTCAGGGCATCGCCAATTTCGTTACCGGATTTATCGGTGGCATGGGTGGCTGTGCGATGATTGGCCAGTCGGTGATCAACATCAAATCCGGCGGCCGGCGGCGGCTGTCGACCTTTGTCGCCGGTGTCATGTTGCTGGTGCTGATTGTTGGGCTGGGGCCACTTGTTGCCCAGATCCCGATGCCCGCGCTGGTCGCTGTCATGATCTTCGTTTCGATCAGCACGTTCCGCTGGCAGAGCTTCCTCGAGATCCGTCATCACCCATGGCCGTCCAATGTCGTGATGATCGCAACTGTGGTCATGGTCGTCGCGACGCATGATCTGTCCATTGGCGTTCTGACAGGCGTATTGCTGTCCGGGATATTCTTCGCCTGGAAGGTACGCCAGCTGGTCACGATCCAGGATTTTGTGGAAGTCACAACCCATCGTTATGTTTTCGGGGGTCAGATTTTCTTCGGCTCTGTGGACATGCTTTATGAAGCGATGGAGTTTAACGAGGACGGCATCGACAAGGTCGTCATTGACGTGCACGACGCGCATTTTTGGGATATTTCCGCGACCGGCATGCTCGACAAGATTGTCGAGCGGCTGAAAAACGAAGGCAAGGAAGTCGAACTCATCGGGCTGAACGAAGCCAGCGCCACGCTGGTCGAGAAATATAGCGACAATGACCGGCCGTTTGAAAGCCTCGGTGTGGTCGGACATTAGTTTTCCCACCCGATTGGAAGTCCGTTATGGTGCACCGGCTTTAACCCGCTGATTCGCAACTCCATTTCAAAGGGCTCCTCTCATGATCAAACTGCACCATCTCGAATATAGCCGTTCGACCCGCATCATCTGGCTGCTCGAGGAGCTCGGCGTGGAATATGAGATGGTGCGGCATCAGCGCCATCCCGAAACCATGCGGGCGCAGGCCGATCTCGCCGCTATTCATCCGCTGGCCAAAGCACCAACCGCGATTATCGATGGCAACCTGATGATGGAGTCCGGTGCGATCATCGAATATATTCTGGAGCAATATGGTGAGGGCAAGCTGGCACCCGCGCCGGGTTCGAAAGACCGCGCCGAGTTTCTGGAATGGCTACATTTTGCAGAAGGCACGCTGGCCAATCCGGTGATTGTACAGATGCTGGCGCCGCGCTTTGGCGGACTGGGCGAGGGATATGCTCCCTTTGTCGAGGGGGAAGTGGTCAAGCTGCTCGACTATGTCGAACATCATCTCGACAATCGCGACTATATTGTCGGCGACGGTTTTACCGGAGCCGATATCAATATCATGTATGTGATCGAACTGGCCATGGCTGCGGGGATGCTGGCCAATCGCCCGGCCTGTGCCGACTATGGCAAACGCATGATGGCCCGGGACGGGTACAAGAAGGCCATCGAACTGGGCGGGCCCGTCGTTCCCTCTCTGGGAGGCTAGAACAGTAGCTCCACCGTCAACATCCGAAGCCGGGTCTGAAAGCAACTGGAGCGGAAAATTTGTCACGCTGGGCCTGCTTGTCCTGACATTGCTCTCCTTTGCCGGCAATTCGCTCCTGAACCGGGCGGCGCTGGCGGATGGTCAGATTGACTGGGCGAGCTTTACGATCATTCGCATGTTGGCCGGCGCTATTTTGCTCGCGCTGCTGTTCGGCATCCGTCATGGCGCCGCAATTCTGCCGAAACGCGGAGACAGCATTGGCGCTATGTCACTATTTGCCTATGCCGCCGCTTTTTCGGCAGCCTATATCCATCTCGATGCCGGCATCGGTGCGCTGATCCTCTTCCCCGCCGGACAGATCAGCATGCAACTCATTGGATTATTGCGAGGAGTTGTGCCGTCTCGCGGGCAAATTGTCGGTGCGGCGATTGCGCTCGCCGGACTGATTTACCTGATGGCACCGGGAGCAAGCGCGCCGCCGTTGTGGAGTGCGCTGTTGATGACCGCCGCGGGCATTGCCTGGGGTTTCTACAGCTGGACCGGAAAGCTGACTGACAATGCAGAGCTGGCGACGGCCCGGAATTTTCTTGGAGCCGGTTTGCTGGCTTTGCTTCTCCTGCCGTTCATACAGCCGGATATGGTCAGCGGGCAGGGCGTTGTGCTGGCCGTTGTGTCGGGCGCCATCACCTCGGCATTGGGCTATATTCTCTGGTACCGGGTGCTGTCCCGAATTTCCATTACCAGCGCAGCGGTGTCGCAACTGTCCGTGCCGGCGATAGCGGCAGCAGGCGGTATTCTGCTTTTAGGTGAAGTTCTGACCGCACGTCTGATCGTCGGGGCAGCAATTATCTTTGCCGGAATCGGGATGGTAATCTGGGCTTCGGGGAAAGACAGAAAGCAAGAATAATCGAGCCACAGTCTAGCCTCAGACGATAGCGCTATCGATCAGGAACTGACCGATTCTCGGACCTTGGCAATTCCGGCCTCGCGCTGGGCGCGGAGTTCGGCTTTCAGCTTGGCCGGATCGCGGGCGAACACAAATCCGAAACTGACTCCGCCTTCCTTGCCAATCGTTGCGTGATGCAGCTTGTGCGCCTGCACCAGACGCTTGGCATAGCCTTTTTTTGGCACATATTTGAAATAGCGCTGATGAACGAGGCCATCATGAATGAGGGTGTAGATGATTCCGTAGATCAAAATGCCGAGCCCGATCCATGTGCCAGGCTCCCAAGCGCTCACCCCCATGATCAGCGGGCTGCCAATCGCGAACATCGAGATACTCATAATTGCCCCGACAATGCCGTAAAGATCGTTCTTTTCCAGTGCCTTGTCATGTGGTTCATGATGGTCCCGGTGCCAGTTCCAGCCAAATCCGTGCATGATATATTTATGTGAGGCCCAGGCGATGAATTCCATCGCGATGACGGATATCAAGATGGTCGCAAGGATCGCAAAATTGGTCATCTGGCGAAGATAGGCCTTTCTGGCGGGCTTTTGAAGTCACTTCCTGCTTGCACCGACAATTGATCTGGCTAAACGAAGCACCATATTGGGAAGACAGGACAATATGACAAAAGCACGCACCCTCTACGAAAAGATCTGGGATGCCCATGTGGTGGACCAGCGGGATGATGGCACGTCGCTCATCTATATTGATCGCCATCTGGTCCACGAAGTGACCAGTGCGCAAGCATTTGAAGGCTTGCGCAAGGCGGGCCGCAAGGTGCGCCGACCGGACCTGACGCTGGCCGTGCCTGACCATAATGTTCCAACGACGCCCCGTCTGGATGCACAGGGTAACAAGATTCCGATTGCCGATCCGCAGAGTGCGGCTCAACTGGCAGCTCTTGAGGCCAATGTCCCGGAATTCGGCATCCCCTATTTCGATGCGACCGATATCAATCAGGGCATTGTTCATGTGATTGGCCCGGAACAGGGCTTTACATTGCCGGGCACGACCATGGTTTGCGGCGATAGCCATACCGCGGCCCACGGCGCTCTGGGCGCCCTGGCATTCGGTATCGGCACCAGCGAAGTCGAACATGTGCTGGCTACCCAGACGCTGCTGTTGAAGCGGTCCAAAACCATGGAGATCCGGGTCAATGGCCAGCTCAGTCCCGGTGTCAGTCCGAAAGATCTCATCCTCCACATCGTTGGGGTGATAGGCGCTGCTGGCGGGACCGGCCATGTGATCGAGTATCGCGGTGAAGTTTTTGAGCAGATGTCGATCGAAGGCCGGCTGACCGTATCCAACATGTCGATTGAAGCCGGTGCCCGCGCTGGCCTGATAGCACCGGATGAAGCCACATTCGCTTATTTGAAGGGCCGTCCGATGGCGCCTTCCGGAGAGGATTGGGACGATGCCGTCGCCTACTGGAAAACACTCCCGACCGATGACGGAGCGGAATTCGACAAGAGTGTCACCATTGATGCCGCAGACATCGTGCCGTCGGTAACCTGGGGTACGAGCCCCGAGGACGTCGTACCCGTCACCGGTATTATTCCCGACCCGGAGAGTTTCTCTGATCCGTCCAAGCAGGATGCCGCGCGCAAGTCGCTGGACTATATGGGTCTTCAGGCCGGGCAGAAAATGACCGATGTGCCGGTCGAGAATATCTTTATCGGCAGTTGCACCAACAGCCGCATCGAGGATCTCCGCGCTGCCGCAGGTGTGCTCAAGGGCCGGCGCAAGGCGGATGGCGTGAAGTGGGCGATTGTGGTTCCCGGCTCCGGTCTGGTGAAGGCACAGGCCGAATCCGAAGGACTGGACCGCATTTTTCTGGACGCCGGTTTCGAATGGCGGGAGCCGGGCTGTTCCGCCTGTCTCGGCATGAATCCGGACAAGGTGCCTTCGGGTGAACGCTGCGCTTCCACGTCCAACCGCAATTTTGTAGGACGACAGGGACCAGGTGCGAGAACGCACCTCGTCTCCCCGGCCATGGCGGCTGCCGCTGCAGTAACCGGAAAACTGACGGATGTTCGTGAACTGACAAAACAGGATTGAACCATGACTGACGACAAGAAAAAACCGGAAGCCGAAGCCGCTGAAAACGAAAAGGGCAGTGGCGAAAAGAAATCCGGGAAATGGTCAACAAGCGCCAAAGTCGGCGCCGCCGTCGGTTCTGCCGCAGTCGCTGCCGCGCTGATTTATGCCGGACGACACAAGATGCGCAAGCTGGACGAATTCAAATCGGCAAAACCCAAGCCGGGAACGCGATATGAGAATGAGCCGGTGGATGACGATCGGGATGAGGGCTCGAACGGGGACAAAACCGAATGAAGCCGGTCCGAAAAGTAGAAGGACGTGCGATCCCCTTCGGCCAGAAAAATGTCGACACTGATGTCATCATCTCGGCGGAATGGTTGAAGACCATCTCCCGCGAAGGTCTGGGTGCCGGCGCGTTTGAGTCCATCCGGCAAAAGGAAGGCAATATTTTTGACGATCCGGAATATGCCGGTGCGCCGATTCTGATCGCGGGTGACAATTTCGGCTGCGGATCAAGTCGGGAACATGCGGCCTGGGCGCTGGATGACATGGGGATCAAGGCGATTATCGCTCCCAGCTTTTCCGATATTTTCTCGGGCAATGCGTTCAAGAACGGATTGCTGGCCATCGCGCTGCCCCAGGAAGCCATTGATCGGTTGATGGAAGTCGCGAAAACCGACCCGATTTCCGTGGACATGGAGAGCATGAGCGTGACCACGCCCTACCAGGATCGCTTCGCATTCGAGATGGATCCGTTTCGCCAGAAATGCCTGATGGAAGGGCTCGACGAAATAGACCTGACAATGACCCAGTCCGATGCCATAGAGCGTCACGAACAAGAGACTGATTCTGCCCGGCCATGGATTCGTCCAAAGGCGGCATGAACGGCCTCTGCGCATTGGGGAAGAGGAAGAACAGATGAAAGCATTGATGTCCGTGAAGGTTGGCGGTCCGGAGACACTCGAAATGATCGAGGTCGATAATCCGTCGGCCGGAAAAGGTCAGGTGGTCATTGATGTGAAAGCCTGTTCCATCAACTATCCTGACGTGCTGATCATCCAGGACATGTATCAGTTCAAACCGCCGCGGCCATTTGCGCCGGGTGGAGAAGTCTCTGGCGTCATTGTCGAGGTCGGAGAAGGCGTGACGGGCCTGAAAGTCGGCGACCGGGTCGCTTCGACCACTGGACATGGCGGTCTGGTTGAACAGGTGGCAGTCGATCAGAATGCCGTGTTCAAAATTCCCGACAGCGTGAGCTTTGAAGACGCTTCGGCGCTGATTTTGACTTATGGCACATCGATCCATGCACTGGTCGATCGCGGACATATCAAGGAAGGCGACACGCTCCTGGTGCTCGGCGCATCCGGCGGTGTCGGCATTGCCGCCGTAGAGCTTGGCAAAGCGTTTGGCGCGCGGGTTGTTGCTGCGGTTTCATCGGAAGAAAAGGCCGCCTTTGCGAAGGAAGCCGGCGCAGATGAAACGGTGGTCTATGGCCGTGCGCCTTTTGACAAGGAGGCGTCGAAGGCGTTGGCTGGCCAGTTCAAAGCTGCCGTGGGGCCTAATGGCGCGGATGTCGTCTATGACGCGGTAGGGGGTGATTACAGCGAACCGGCGGTCCGCTCGATTGCGTGGGAAGGACGTTTTCTGGTTGTCGGTTTTCCAGCCGGTATTGCGAAATTGCCGCTCAATCTGACGCTGCTCAAATCCTGTGATGTTTGCGGGGTCTTCTGGGGGGCCTATGCAGCCCGTGATCCGGCCGGAAACCGTTCCCATATCAATCGTCTGTTCAAGCTCTGGGATCAGGGCATGATCCAGCCACGCGTGTCCGAGGTTTTCGCTTTTGAAGATGCCGGCAAGGCAATTCAGAAAATGGCAGATCGGGGCGCGATCGGCAAACTGGTTGTCAAAGTTGCTGACTGATCGGCATTGCGCTCTTGTGGCGAACAGTTCGAGTGCCTATTTTTAGAGTCATCAGAATATCAAAATCACTTTAAGGGAAGAAAATGGCCAATTTTGAAGATCGCGAAAAAGCGTTTGAAACGAAATTCGCGCGTGACGAGGAAATGCAGTTCAAGATGACCGCTCGTCGCAATC
>JBCBZY010000257.1:0-4216 GCA_039815115.1 Pseudomonadota bacterium
ATATTTGCGGTTCAGAGGGACAATCTCGTCCCGCGTTTCCTTGTTCACCGCATGGAGCGAGATCGCGAGATTAACATTTATTTCTTCGCCAGCACGCGCGATCATCGGCACCACACCGCTGGTGGACAGCGTGATCCGCCGCCGTGACAATGCCAAGCCGGCACCATCCATGACGACTTTCATCGCATCGCGCACATTGTCGAAATTGTAAAGCGGTTCACCCATTCCCATCAGGACTATGTTCGTCAGCAAGCGACCGTCACTTTCGTAAGCCGTCGTGCTTTCTTCGTCATCAAGCGCATCCATTGCGCCCTTGGGCCATTCTCCCAGCGCATCACGCGCCAGCATAACCTGGCCAACAATCTCGCCGGGGGTCAGATTACGGACCAGCCGCATCGTACCAGTGTGACAGAACCGACAATTAAGCGTGCAACCCACCTGGCTGGAAATGCATAAAGTTCCACGATCAGCATCGGGAATGAAAACCATTTCATAGTCCTGGCCGTCAGCCGACCGCAGAAGCCATTTGCGCGTACCGTCGGTGGAAACATGGGCTTCGACAATTTCCGGGCGACCCACCACGAACCGCTCATCCATCCACTGGCGCAGGGACTTTCCGAGGTCCGTCATCTCTTGAAAGTCGAGCGTCCCGCGATGATAAATCCAGTGGAACAGCTGCTTGGAGCGGAGTTTCGCCTGTTTGGGTTCCAGTCCGGCTTCACCGAGCAACTCCTGAATTTCCGGCTGGCTCAGACCGATCAGGTCCGCCCGGCCATCTTCGCGCGGCGTGACTTTGGCCGGCAGGGGCACGGGGTCAATATGTCCGGGGATTTGCATGGCCGCGATATAGGGGTGCTTTTAGGTAAAAGCCAGCCCGGTAAATGGCGTTTGAGATGATTTAGCGGGAGCGAAGCCCCGGCCTTCGGGTCGATACCTCATGCTGAAATCCCGTCCAGACATGTCCGTTGTCGATTTGTTGCACAAAATGTCCGTCCTTGTTCTGAGCACCAAAATTGAAATGATCTACGTTGATGCGCTCGGCAAACTGGACTCCAAATTCTGTATCGCTGGTCCAGCGAACAGTTGCGCGCAATTCCCCAAATCCTTCCTTGCGGACCGAAATCGTCTCTCCCGCAATAGGAATTTCAGCTGATCTTGCGCAAAGTCCAAAAGAAGACAGATTGCGCACAAATCCGTCTGCCGGAGCTCTCCCATCACGAATGATCTCGATTTTGACAAGACGACGCAGACGCGGCTCCCGAAGCACATTCTGTCCTTCGGCATCCGTTCGCTGCTGTTCTGCTCCTGTCTCCCGGTCCATCCGAAATCGCCATTAACCCCTTCTCTACCATCAAGAACGGCCAGAACGCTGGGATTTTTAGTTGATCGGTTCATTCGACAACCCGATTTCCCCGGTCAGGAACGTTGTCACAGAGAGGTGCAAATTCTGAAGACTGTTACGCCGGCATTGGCGGCCGGTGTCACGCATTTTGATTACCTCTTGAGCCGGTTGGTAAAACCCGGTCTTTTCATGGCATTACGAGAAACCACACTGCGTCTTATGGTCACGTTTTCATCTTTGGGCTTGAGCAAACCTTCGCTATTCCGATCACCAAAGCTGAATTGCTCCACATCAATTTTCTGATCAAACTCCACCCCGAATTCCCCGTCACGCGTCCACCGCACCGTTCCTGATACCGGTTCAAAACCCTTCTTGCGAATGAGCAGGGACATGCCGGGGCGGACAAAACCATCGGCCCGAGCACACAGACCGTCAGCGGAAATATTGCGGACGATGGCGTTGAACGTCTTGCGACCTTCAGTGCTGACCTCAACCTTAAACAGCCGGTGCTGCCGCGGTTTACGCGGCCTTTCGTTCTCCAAAACTGACTTCCTGGCAGATCCACTAGCCCCGGAACATCGTGGCTATTCCTTCATTTGAGGTACAGGAATAATGTGCGCAAAACTTGCATGGGAGCTTCAGATTAACGCTAGATTTGGCCAGAGACTCAGGAACGTTCCAGGCGTGAACACCCGAGCGAAGCGGCATCAATTGCCGTCGCCGCTCCTCTCAACAGATAGGCATCGACAATCGGCTTTCCGTCCCGTCCAATCGATTCCACGCTCATGCTATTGGCCGACCGCAATGCAGCAATTACGGCAGCATCCATTCGCCGGTCCTGCGACCACGCGTCCGAACGATTGGCGGTCAGCTGGAAACGGCGACCAGCGATGCTGACCGTGACCCGGCTGTTGGTCGAGCGGTCGCGGCTCAGCCGGACATGAAACTGCGCCCTTATCCCGCGTTTGGGCCAGAAACCAACGGAAGCATAGGATTTTCGTGTAGCCTTGCCGGTAATCTCTTCGGACTCTGCAATAGCATAACAGCGCGGAACATCCGGATCACGGAATGCGCCCCAATTATTGAACACACCCAGTGAGTCCTTTGCGAAGGCAGCAGGTGGCATGACCAGCATGAGTGCACACAGCAGCTTGCCGATATGTTTCACGCCTTCTCCCCTTCCCCGCCACCGCGGTGGATGACAGTTTCGGCCCCATCCCTTATCTCGACCATTGATCCCTGCGGCAATCCTTCAGCTATCGGTACGCCAAACCGGGCATGCGGCGCGAGCCCGCACAAAAGCCCGCGCAGAACGCGGCTCGTCATGCCGTGACTAATCAGAACCGTATCACGCTCCAGTGTCTGGTCCGCGATCCAGTTTTTCAGTCGCAAGGCCACATCGGCATAGCTCTCTCCACCCGGCGCCACTGTTGTAAAGAGCATTTCCTCCCGATCGACCTCCAGCTGCCCCTCAAGTTCGCGATAATACACGCCGCCCCATTCCCCCATGTCAATTTCACGGAGCCTCGCATCATGCCGCGCCTGGTGCCAGTCAGCCCCGACATGCTGCGCAACAATTGCCAGTGTTTGCAATGCCCGGCCGGTGTCTGACGCGATCAGGTCCAGCGGCCTATCCTGCGGCAAGCGGATCGCCAGCGCCCGGCCCATTTCATCCGCCTGCGCAAACCCGCTCAGGGTCAGTGGCGTATGAGCATGCTCACCCTGAATCCGTCCCGCCAGATTAAATATGGTTTCGCCATGCCGGGCGATGAAAAGGCGATTGCCGTTTGAATTTAAATCACTCATAAATCGGGACTTTTCCCTCCAAAACCAGGTGTTTTTGACTGACCAGAGCCCAGCTTTAACCCCGTTGTCCGTTTTTTCCACAGATTTTCACCGTGATATGTCTGATCAGGGCCCTATCGGGCTTGCCCTTGTGTGCGATATTGTTAATGAAGCCTTGAACTCCCCGTGTTTTGAGCGGATTCTGTTTTGCGCCCGTGTTTCCCACACCGGCATCGGATCGAAGGACGATAAATGAAAGCCACCATCGAGAGAGCAGCATTGCTGAAGAGTCTGGGCCATGTCCAGTCTGTGGTAGAGCGGCGCAACACTATTCCGATCCTGTCCAATGTCCTGATCGAGGCGAGTGATTCCGGCAGCATCAAACTGATGGCCACTGATCTCGATCTTCAGGTTGTCGAAACCGTTGAAGCGCAAGTGGAAACGGCTGGTTCGATCACAGTCTCGGCCCACACTCTGTTCGATATTGCCCGCAAACTGCCGGATGGCGCACAGGTTGAGCTGGATGCGGCGGACGGCAAAATGAAAGTCAATGCCGGGCGCGCGCGTTTCAATCTGCAGACCCTGCCCCGCGATGATTTTCCGATTATTGCTGAAGGCGACCTGCCCACCAGTTTTGAACTGCCCGCGGCTTCGCTGATTCAGATTATCGACAAGACGAAATTCGCTATCTCGACAGAAGAAACCCGCTATTATCTCAATGGTATCTTCCTGCACGTACAGGATGAAGAAACGCCAGTCCTGAAAGCGGCTGCGACCGACGGTCACCGGCTGGCCAGGGTCACACTGCCCCGACCTGCCGGCGCTGAAGGCATGCCGGACGTCATTGTTCCGCGCAAATGTGTCAACGAATTGCGCAAGCTTCTCGACGAAAATGGCGAAGCGGCGGTCCAGATCGATCTGTCCGCCAGCAAGATCCGGTTCACACTCGGCACCGCGATCCTGACCAGCAAGCTTATCGATGGCACCTTCCCGGACTATACCCGGGTGATCCCGACCGGGAATGACAAGATCCTGAAAATCGACCCGAAGAGCTTTGCGCAGGGTGTCGACCGGGTCTCGACCATCGCC
>JBCBZY010000377.1:0-2402 GCA_039815115.1 Pseudomonadota bacterium
AGCTGACCTTGTCGCCATCCTTGCCCGCCTGCCGCGCCTTCAGCTCTTCCAGCTGGCGATAGCGTTCGTCGGTAGCAAACCATTGCGGACCGGCCTGCTCGAGGCCCCGGAGGACCGCAAATTCATTGGCGCCATCCCGGCTGAGCAGCACGTGCGGGCTCTGATCCTTGACCGCACGGGCCAGTTTGATCGGGTTCTTGGTGGTGGTGCTGCCAGCTACTGCCCCGGCTTCCCGGGTTTCCCCGTCCATGAAGGCCGCATCCATTTCATTGCGGCCTTTATAGGTGAAGACACTGCCGCGGCCGGCGTTGAAATTGGGATCATCCTCGAGGACAATCACCGCCGCTTCAACCGCATCCATGGACGTGCCGCCTTCAGCCAGAATTTTTGAGCCCGCCTCCAGCGCCCGGTTCAGGGCCGCGCGAACCTCGCTATCCTTTTCCGCCGTAATACGCTCACGCTTGATGACGCCCGCGCCGCCGTGAATGACCAGGGACCAGTTTTTCTCTTCCATGCTGTCGGCTTTCTTTTCCTCTGCCAAAGCCGCGTTGCCCAGGGACAAGGCCGCCATCGCGGTGAGTAGGGTTTTGAACATCGCGCTGCTCCTCTTTGCGGAAGGACTAGCGCGGGCCGGGATTGCGGGCAAGCCAAATACGGGGCTTTACCAGGGGATTTCCCGGCCATCATAATTGTAGAAATGGCCAGTTTTTTCCGGCGACAGATTGTCGATCACCTGGCGCATGCCGCTGACGCTTTCTTCCGGGGTGAGCGGGGCCTGCGGACCGCCCATGTCGGTTTGTACCCAGCCGGGATGCATCATCGCCAGCGTCAGCCCGTCATCCTGCCATTGCAGGGCGAGCGATTTCCACGCCTGGTTCACCGCTGCCTTGCTTGAGCGATAATACATCATGCTGCCCGTATCATTTTCGGCTATGCTGCCGACCTGACTGGACAACACGACCATTTTCTTCTGATTGGACCCGGCGACATTGTCCTTGAGGCTGTTGGCCAGTTCGACGGGAGCGACTACATTGACATTGAACAGGTCGAGCCATCCGGAGCGGTCAAAATCCGCCGGTCCGTAAATCCCCGCATTGTTGATGAACAGATCCACAGGACGATCCCCGAGCGTATCGGCTAATTTCCTGACGCTGGCTTCATCGGCGGCATCCAGCTCCAGCGTTTCGGCATTTTCAATCGCATTCAGCTCGTCAGCCTTGTCTGGCTGACGCGCGGTTCCGATGACCTCCCAGCCATTATCGGTATATTGCCGGGCCATTTCCAGTCCGAGGCCGCGATTGGCGCCGGTAATCAGTACTGTAGACATGGAAGTTTCCTTTCAAACGGGGTTTTTTGTGCGGCAGGAGCAATCCCCCCTCGCACCTGCGGCATGGAATGGCTATATACCGCGTAACGAGTAACAGTGCAGCAGGTTCTGACCATGACAAGCGAAAATCCCTCCCTGCGACCCTGGCGCGACATCGAACGCCGCCAAAGTCGGCAGATCATGGTGGGTGATGTCCCCGTTGGCGGAGATGCGCCGATTACGGTTCAGACGATGACCAACACGCCGACATCCGACGCGAAGGCGACAATTGACCAGATCCGGCGATGCGAGGATGCCGGGGTGGATATCATCCGTGTTTCCTGCCCCGACGTCGAAAGCACCGCTGCGCTCAAGCAGATTGTCCGGGCCAGCCGGGTGCCGATCGTTGCGGATATCCATTTCCACTACAAACGTGGCATCGAGGCCGCCGAAGCGGGTGCAGCCTGCCTGCGGATCAATCCCGGCAATATTGGGTCATCTGAACGGGTCAAGGAAGTGGTCGATGCTGCGAAATCCAATGGCTGCGCCATCCGTATCGGCGTGAATGCGGGCAGTCTTGAAAAGGACCTGCTCGAGAAATATGGCGAGCCCTGTCCCGAGGCGCTGGTCGAGAGCGCGCTGGACCATATCAAGATCCTGCAAGATCATGATTTTCACGAGTTCAAGGTGGCCGTGAAGGCCAGTGACGTATTCCTGGCGGTGGCCGCCTATTCACAGCTGGCCGATGCTGTTGACTGCCCGCTGCATCTGGGGATCACCGAAGCCGGCGGCCTGATCGGCGGGACCGTCAAAAGCTCGATTGGCATGGGTAACCTGCTGTGGGCCGGCATTGGCGACACTATCCGGGTTAGCCTGTCGGCGGAACCGGAGGAAGAAGTCCGGGTCGGTTACGAGATGCTAAAGGCGTTGGGGCTGCGGACCCGCGGTGTCCGTGTCGTGTCCTGCCCGAGTTGCGCACGGCAGGGCTTTGATGTGATCCGCACCGTGCAGACGCTCGAAGAACGCCTGCAGCATATCCGCACACCATTGTCGCTGTCCGTGCTGGGCTGTGTCGTCAACGGTCCCGGCGAAGCGC
>JBCBZY010000113.1:0-8273 GCA_039815115.1 Pseudomonadota bacterium
GGATAAATTAACGGAAAATCTCTCGGAGCTCGGGTCGGGCTGCAGTTTGCCAATCTCGCTGGAAGTTATCGGCGAGCGCTGGTGCTTCATGATTTTGCGCGCCTCGTTCAACGGCGTGAAGCATTTTGAGGATTTTCTCAGCGAGATCGGAATTGCGCGAAATATTCTCGCCAACCGCCTGACACGGCTGGTCGAGGCGGGCATCATGTCGCGTCGGCCCTGCGATCACGACAAGCGCAAGGTGGAATATCGTCTTACCGACAAGGGTGCAGAACTGCTGCCGACCATCGTTTCGATCCGTCAGTGGGGCGAGAAATGGGAAACCGGTGTGCCGTCAAACCCGATTCTGGCCGACGCGCGGGACCGCAAGCCGATCACGGCCATTTCCATCCGTGCGCATGACGACCGGGTGCTCGGTCTCAACGATCTGTGCTGGATTGATGAAGACGAACTGCGCGACCATGATTCGGGCGACTCCGAAGATCGCCAGGATCTGAACGTCCGTCACCTCAAAGAGATTAACGAACCCTCCGCTGCCTGAGCGGAAACCGTCTAATCGCTGCCTATTCGTTCACATAAATGCTGTTGATCGGCCGTGCCATCACCCGTTTCACGATTGGCTCGAAAAATTCCAGCGGCGCGCTGTCATAATTGGCATCAAAAGCGGACTGGTCATATTTTTCGCAAAATTCTGCACAATCTTCAAAATGCTCATGTCCGCGAAACTGTTCGCGCATGTCGCGGTCCTGCCCAAGATGATGGAAAAAATAATAGCCCTGGAAGATCCCGTGCTTTTCGGTGATCCAGTGCAGCTTCTCGCTGACAAAAGGTTTCAGGATCGCAGCGGCGACATCGGGATGATTGAACGTGCCTAACGTATCGCCGATGTCGTGCAGCAAAGCCATGACGACATAATCGTCAGGCCGGCCATCACGATGGGCGCGGGTCGCGGTTTGCAAGCTATGTTCCAGCCGGTCGACCGGAAAGCCGCCATAGTCGCCATCCAGCAAGCGCAAATGGTCAAGCACACGATCAGCAACCTTGCTGGCAAACGGCATGTAATGGCCGCCAATAATCTTCCAGTCCTCTTCGGTGCCTTCTTCCATCGACGCAAATTTTGCTGTCACTTCATTCGGGCCGCCCATCTCGCTCTCCTAAGTTTTTTGTCATTTCCCGTATCTATATCGCACATGCGCAGGTTTGGGAATGCAAAGCAAATTACATTCTTGCGCCCTAAAGAACGCGTTCGCGTATTTTTCCCAAGTTTACGGGATTCTTTCCCAATCGGCAATGGGCCGCTATAGGAGGGGCAATGGCCGTCATAGAAATTCGTCCCCAACCGTTTTTTGGCAACAAGAACCGCGCGTTCTGGAATCTGCAATCTGCGGGCTGGGCGGGGGCGCTGATCCTGCGCGGACTGTCGGGAATTGCCAATGGTCAGCCGCTCAGTTTTCTGGTGCCGGTCATCATCTCGACCATTACCGGCTATTCGATCACCTTGCTGCTGTCGGTTATCTATAAAAGCCTGATTCACCGCAAACCGATCGTGACCTGGGGATCGACAATTGCGGTGCTGATCGCGGCGGCGGCGCTGTTTGCCTTTATCGATGCCTGGGTGTTTTTGATCCAGAATCCCGCGGCAGAAAGCGGCTTTGGCACCTTGTTCCTTGGCGCGTTCTTCCTCGATTTTACGATGCTTGGGGCCTGGTCCGCATTATATTACGCGATCAACTTTTTCCTTCGGGTGGAGGAACAGAATGACCAGTTGATGCGGCTGGAGACCCAGGCAACGCGGGCACAGCTCGCCATGCTGCGCTATCAGCTCAATCCGCATTTCCTGTTCAACACACTCAACAGCATTTCCACTCTGGTGCTGCTCCGGCAAACCGAACCGGCCAATGCAATGCTGTCCCGCCTGTCTTCCTTTTTGCGCCACACGCTGGTCAACGAAGTCCACAGCCGCGTGACCCTGGCGCAGGAAGTGGAAACGCTGCACCTCTATCTCGATATCGAGAAAATGCGGTTTGAAGAGCGATTGCGCCCGCATTTCGAGATTGATCCGGCGGTGCGGGATGCGCTGCTACCGTCGCTGTTACTTCAGCCCATGGTGGAAAATGCGATCAAATATGCCGTGACTCCCATGGAAAGTGGCGCCGATATCTCGGTTATCGCCGGGATGGAAGGCAAGCGGGTGCGGATCACGGTATCGGATACCGGGCCGGGAATGAACGGCCCCGTCGACAAATCCACCAAATCTACGGGGGTTGGCCTCGGCAATATTCAGGAGCGATTAAACCAGGCTTATGGAGAAGACCATGATTTCGAGATTGTTTCTTCGGCTGGCAGCGGTTTTTCGGTGATCATTGCGATTCCCTTCGAAACCCGGGAACAGATTGACCGCGAGGCAGCAGAAGACGCAAGTTCGGATACGCAAATCAGGAATGAAGCAATTTTTGGGGAGCATACCAGTCAAGTCGACCAGCAAGGGGAGACGGTGACATCACCGGCTTTGGCGACGGTACAGCACAAGGAAGTGAATTCATGACCATCAAGGCAATTTTAGTCGACGATGAAAAACTGGCCATCCAGGGCCTCCAGATCCGGCTCGAAAAATATGAGGATATCGAGATAATTGATACCTGCAGCAATGGCCGCGAAGCGATCCGCAAGATCAAGACGCTGAAACCCGATCTGGTCTTTCTCGACATTCAGATGCCGGGTTTTGACGGCTTTTCGGTCGTTCAAGGCGTGATGGAAATTGAGCCACCGCTGTTTATTTTTGTGACTGCCTATGCCGATCATGCAGTGCGGGCTTTTGAAGCCGAAGCCATCGACTATCTGGTCAAGCCGGTCGAACCGGACCGGCTGGCCGATGCAATGGACCGGGTCCGCAAGCGGCTGTCGGAAAAGCGCGGAACCGAAGAAATCGAGAAACTGAAATCCGTGCTCAACGAAGTCGCGCCCAATGCGATGGCGGATATCGAAAATGCCGAGGAACCGGCAGCGTCCAGCCGCTATGAAAAGCTGATCAATGTGAAAGATCGCGGCCAGATTTTCCGGGTGGATGTCGACACGATCGAACGGATCGATGCCGCGGGCGACTATATGTGCATCTATACCGCCGACAACAGCCTGATCCTCCGGGAAACCATGAAGGATCTGGAAAAACGGCTGGATCCCCGGCATTTCCAGCGGGTCCACCGCTCGACCATCGTCAATCTCAGCCAGGTCCGCGAAGTCAAACCCCATACCAATGGCGAATGCTTCCTGATCCTGGGATCAGGCGCGCAGGTCAAGGTGAGCCGCAGCTATCGGGATGTCGTCGCGCGATTTGTGCATTGATGGCGAAATCAATCGCGGCGGCCAGCGAAGAAACCTTTGAGCAAAGCCGCCGACGCACTTTCCTCCAGACCTGAATAGACTTCGGGGCGGTGATGGCAGGTATCCGCTGTAAAAAAGCGAATCCCGCTTTCCACCGCTCCGCCTTTGGGATCGCTGGCCCCATAGTATAGCCGCCGGATGCGAGCGTGGGCGATGGCGCCAGCGCACATCGCGCAGGGTTCAAGCGTCACCCACAGGTCGCAATTTTCCAGTCGGTCCGTGCCAAGTGTCCGGGCCGCCTCTCGAATCGCGACAATTTCGGCATGTGCGGTGGGATCCTGTCCGGTGCGGGTCAGGTTATGACCCCGGCCAATGATTGTTCCGTTGTGGACGACAACGGCGCCCACCGGCACTTCGCCGGCCTGCTCCGCATCGCGCGCCAGTGCGAGGGCATCTGCCATATGGGAAGTGAAGCTTTCCTTGGTCATGATTTGCGCCTAGCGCGATGTTTCGGTCCTGACCAGTGGGCAGTGTGACGCCAAATATTCGCGCTGCCATGCTTGACGAACTGCCGTTTTGCAGTTAGGTGCACTGTCTTTCCCGCGTGGGAATCACTCACTAACAAAAAATTGGACTGAAGCGATGTCGCGAATTTGCGAACTGACAGGTAAAACTCGGCTGGTAGGCAATAATGTGTCGCACGCCAAAAACCGCACGAAAAAGACCTTTCTGCCCAACCTGCAGAATGTGACCCTGCTGTCCGATACGCTGGGCAAGGGCATCAAGCTGCGGGTTTCGACTCACGGCCTGCGTTCGGTTGAGCATGTGGGCGGCCTCGACAACTGGCTGCTGAAAACCGCGGATGACAAGCTCAGCCTGCGCGTGCGCCGGATCAAGAAGGAAATCGCGAAGAAACAGGCCGCTGCCTGAGCGATTGTCACTAGCCTTCGGGCTGGTCACTTTTTTCAGATTTCAGAGACGAAGAGCCGGGGTCTGCCCCGGCTTTTTCGGTTTTGGGCGCCGTCTTTTTCCAGGTCGGCCGCTTGCGTCCCTTGAGCAGGCGGAATTTCAGCAGGATGGTTTCCTGAATCGCCTGAAAATTATCGTCTGATGCGATCCAGATCATGGTTGCCGGTTTGCCGTCATGCATTTCCTGGCTGATCGCCAGCGCCTCCATATTGTCGACTCTCATCGGTGGCTTCAAAACAGCGATGCGCTTCGAGGTCCAGACTTCGCCCGCCGCAATTTCAGCCGGATCGGCAATCGACAGGATGGCGGAGACGCCTTGCAAAGGCGTGAATCGCCGGTGCAGCAGCAGGGCGGTTCCATCAGGCAGCAAATTTGCATCGGTCAGGCGATAGCCTTTTGGCGGCCGATAACCGAAAAGTTCTGAGGTGGTGCCGGGCTCAGACGGATCGCCGTCAAAGATCAGTGCTTCAGAGCCACCTTCTTCATATTCGGCGGACTCGGAAAACACCAGAAACCGGCCATCGGGCAACCGCAACATGGCTTCCGCGCCGCCATTCAGGGGCCATTCCTTCATCGCTGGTACCTCCCACATCGACTCTTTGCGGGCAAAGGCGGGACCGTATCGCCAGACGCTATGCTGGCTTTCAAAGCCGACCCAGAATCGTTGCGCCTCGGGATCGTGGAGAAGCGATTCGGCATCCCAGATCACTCTCGCATGCGGATTATCTCGGACCGGGCCTTCCGGAAGAGGCGCGATGAAGGGGCGTTCCGCCAGGTTCTTGTCTGCATTCAGTGTGAAGCCAATCAGCACGCCCGCGTCACTCAGCATGAAAAACCGATCTTCCGGCAGCAAAAGCATGGAAGAAATGCCGCCAAAGGAGGAGTTATCACTGGTCAGTTTCCAGCCATCCAGAAATTCCAGTCTTCCGGTGCGGACCCTTTTCGAATTGGAAGAATCAAATGCCAATCGCTCAAGGTTGATAAATTGGCTGTCATTTGGAGGTGGCGCAGGTCCGCGCACATAGGTGACGGGGACAAGGAAGAATATCAGCGAGAAGCAGGCGATAATTCGGATCACAAATCGGCCCATAACCGATAAGCGGATGGAAATATATTCTATTCTGGACGCTCTGTTCCCGCTTGGGCTAGAGATGCCGGATTGATGCAGAAGGGCGCGACATGAAGAAAATCTATGCGGATGCGGATTCGGCTCTGGACGGACTTTTGTCTGACGGGATGCACTTGTGTGTTGGCGGTTTCGGGCTTTGCGGCATTCCCGAACGATTGATCGACGCGTTGCAGAATAGCGGCGTTAAGGACCTCACGATTGCCTCCAATAACGCGGGAATTGATAATGAGGGGCTAGGCAAACTGCTCCGCTCGAAACAGGTCAAGAAGATGATCTCGTCCTATGTCGGCGAGAACAAGGAGTTTGAACGGCAGTTCCTGTCCGGAGAGCTGGAGGTAGAATTCTGTCCCCAGGGCACGCTCGCTGAACGCTGCCGGGCGGGCGGGGCCGGCATTCCCGGTTTCTACACGAAAACCGGTGTCGGGACGCAGGTTGCCGAAGGCAAGGAAGTGAAGAATTTCGATGGCGAGGATTATATACTCGAACGCGGCATTTACGCGGACCTGTGTATGGTCAAGGGCTGGAAAGCGGACAAGGCCGGTAACCTGATATTCCGCAAGACCGCACGTAATTTCAATGCGCCCATGGCGACGGCTGGCAAGATCTGCGTGGCGGAAGTCGAGGAAATTGTGGAAGTTGGTGAACTGGATCCGGATGCCATTCATCTGCCGAGCATTTATGTCAAACGGCTGATTTGTGGGGCGCCCTATGACAAGAAAATCGAATTCCGCATGACGCGGGAGCGGGAAAAGGGATAGACATGGCCTGGGATAGAAATCAGATGGCTGCCCGCGCGGCAAAGGAACTGGAAGACGGCTATTATGTCAATCTGGGCATTGGCATTCCGACGCTGGTCGCGAACCATATTCCGGACGGGGTGGAGGTGACCCTGCAATCCGAGAATGGCATGTTGGGCATTGGACCTTTTCCTTATGAGGACGAGATTGATCCCGACCTGATCAATGCCGGGAAGCAGACGATCAGCGAACTGCCATCGTCCAGCTATTTCGGCAGCGCCGACAGTTTCGCGATGATCCGCGGCGGGCATATTGATCTGACCGTGCTCGGCGCGATGGAAGTCGCGGAAAATGGTGATATCGCCAACTGGATGATACCGGGGAAGATGATCAAGGGCATGGGCGGGGCGATGGACCTGGTCGCGGGCGTGAAGAAGATCATCGTGGTGATGGACCATTGCGCCAGGGACGGGAGCCCGAAATTCATTCCGCAATGTACCTTGCCGCTGACCGGGACCAATGTCGTGGACATGATTATCACCGACATGTGCGTGTTTCACCGGGCGGATCATGACAGTCCGTTCCGGCTGATAGAACTGGCACCGGGCGTGACAGCCGAAGACGTCGCCGCGAAAACGACGGCATTCTACGAAGCGGCCTGATCTCTTGACGATGCGCGGATTTCTGATCGCCGGTTTTGGAGTAGCTGCGCTTTCTCTGATCGGTCTCTATGGCTATCAGGCCCTGTTTGAGCGACAGGTTGGCTTTCCTCTGTCAGCGGCGGCGGAGCCGAAAAAGCAGAACACTTTGCCGACGGAGCCAGAGGACTGGCAGGGGCAGATCGATTATGCTGGTCTTGATCGCGATTTCGCTGCGGTCGCGGAGCGACCGGAAATGGCGGGACTCGCCGTCGCAATCGTCGAAGAAGGCGATCTTCGCTTTATCGGTACTTACGGCGTAGCCGACAAGCGGTCCGCCGAGCCAGTGAAACCGCAAACGGTGTTTCGCTGGGCCTCGGTGTCCAAAGGCGTTGCGGGTTCGCTGGCAGCGAAACTCTCGACCCAGGGCGCGCTTGATCTGGACCGTCCGATCAGCACCTGGCGTACGTCGCTGCGGCTCCCTGGCGGGGCGAATGACCGGATCAGCTTGCGACAGCTATTGTCGCATCAGACCGGCCTGACGAAAAATGCCTATGACCGAAAACTGGAGGATGGGGAGAGTCCGGGGATGCTCCGCGCCAGTCTGGGCACTGCGCCGCTGCAGTGCCTTCCGGGTACGTGCCACAGCTATCAGAATATCGCCTTTGACGCGGCCAGCGAGATATTGGGTCATGGAGCAGGGACGCTCTATTCAGACGCCGTGCAGGAGCAGCTGTTTGAACCTCTTGGGATGGAAAGCGCCCGCTTTGGCTTGCGCGGCCTGACAAGTGCCAAGAGCTGGGCGCGACCTCATCGGGGTGATGAGGTGCGAACTCTAGCGGAGTCCTATTTTCTCCTGCCGGCAGCAGCAGGAGTCAGCAGCAACATTGTCGACCTGGCGCACTGGTTGCGGGCACAAATCGGAGAGAATGGCGATGTCATGTCTGGTCCGGAACTGGCGACAGCCCACGCGCCATATGTACGGACTGGACGCGTATATGGCCGGGATCTCGCCCGCGCATTGACTGAGCCATCCTATGGTCTGGGCTGGCGGCGCTTCGTCTATCGTGGCCGCCAGCTGGTCGGGCATAGCGGCGCGGTGGACGGCTATCGGGCGACCTTGATTTTCGATCCGGCCAGCCGCACCGGCGTCGCCGCAATGTGGAACAGCAACTGGGGGCGGCCATTTGGATTGCCGTTTGCCGTGCTCGACAGCTATTATGGCAAGCCCGAGAACGGCCAGCTCGCACATAACTGGCTCGACTTGTCGGACCTGCCCTTGCCAGAAACTGACGCACCTGCAGCAGGTGATGGCCCTTAGCAATCGGCTCGAGTGAATTCAGCCGGATCTCAGCGCAGCACGCTCAAACAGCCCGCGATCACCCATTTCCCAGGTGACATTAAGCTGCGTGTGATAGATCCGCCAGCCGTTGCCATCCCGCTTGAGCTGGTGGACATAATAGCCACCAATCGAGTGCA
>JBCBZY010000334.1:0-3055 GCA_039815115.1 Pseudomonadota bacterium
CCCATTCATTCTCGAGCGGATAGCCATGCTTGGCCCGGATCCAGCTACTGACGAGCCAGCCCACAGTACTGATGGCAATGATAGCGATGACAAATGAAGGGCTTCCCCAGTCCATTATGTTTTCTCCCTGGTGGCTTCTTCACGAAGCTGTTCAATTTGCTGGGCGGTCTTGACGCCCGGGTCGGTGGCGATGCGTTCCATTACTGCGAGGCGTTCCTGGAGGCGCTTGATGTCCGCATTATGAGTTTCGGCGTCCTGTTCTGCCTGACGGTTTTGCGTAACCGCCTCCACGGCTTTTTTCGCTTTCCGGCGACCGAACCACTGCACGAACAGGGTTCCGGATATGCCGAGCAGCAAACCGAGTATAAAAATGGCTTCCGGATCTGGTCCCATATCTTATTCCCTCCCTAGGCTCTCTGATCAGCGCAGCTTTTCGATTTCGTTTGAAAGCTGTGTGTTGGTGCTGGTGTAATAGAGTTCCATGTCTGCAAGGCGCCGGTCCATTTCCCGAAAGCGGGACTTTACGTCGCGCACTGTACGCCGGGGTGATTGTCGCACGCCCTGCCAGAATTGCTGATTTTCCCTGTCACCATAAAGTTCGATGGGTTTGGGGTCTGCCGACTTGGCTGCAATCCAGTAAGCTACCAGCGTCCAGGGGAAGGCGAAAGTGACAGTGGCAATGATTGCCGCAAGACGCACCCAGACTACATTGATACCCGTATAATCCGCTATCCCGGCACAGACGCCACTCCATTTCGCGCGCTGTTTGTCGAGGTAGAATTTGGTTCTCGTGCTGGTCATCTTAGCGCCTTTCTTTCAGGATTTTATCAAAGTTTTCGAGCGACGGACTTTCCGCGCCGGGCTTGGGGAGAGCTGCCGACTGACGCCATTCGGGATTGTCGGCGGCCATGATCCGCTCAATCGTTTCCATTCGCTCGTCGAGACGCCGGGCCATTGTGTGAAGATCATCGAGTAATTGCTCGTCTTCATTGGTAATGGTGGCCGCGGTCTTCCATTTCGTCACATAGTGAAAAATGATCCACGGGAAGGCGACAAACAGCATGCCGACGATTACGATCGGGAGGAGAAAGCTTTCCATTATGCGTCACCCTTTTTTTCTGACGTGTCATCTGGTTTCTTCATGGCAGCTTTCATGGCTTCCAGCTCGTCATCAACCTTGTCGCTGGTTTCCAGTGCAGCGATCTGATTTTCCAGAGTCTGCGGCTCGTTGCCCATGCCAAGCGCATCGGCACGGCCTTCGGCGAAATCAACCTGTCGTTCGAGATATTCGAAGCGCGAGAACGCGTCCTGCACCTTGTCGCCATTATACATTTCACGAAGCTTCACACGGTTTTCAGCGCTTTCGAGGCGGTTGACCAGGCTGCTCTGACGCGAACGGGCTTCCTGCAGTTTCTTCTGCAGCTTGGAAATATCTTCTTCTGATGCGCGCAGGGCGTCATCGAGAACCTGAATTTCGACGGTCAGCTGTTCGGCCATATCGGACGCCTTGCGTTTTTCCATCAGGGCGGCCTTGGCGAGATCTTCGCGATCCTTGGACAGGGCCAGTTCGGCCTTCTCGTTCCAGTCGTCGGTCAGCTGGTTGAGTTTGGTGATATGCCGCTGCATTTCTTTCTGGTCGGCAATCGTGCGGGCAGCTGATGCACGGACTTCAACCAGGGTTTCTTCCATTTCGAGGATGATCATGCGGATCATTTTCGACGGATCTTCCGCCCGATCGAGCATGTCGGTCACATTGGCGGCGATGATATCGCGGGTTCTTGAAAAAATGCCCATATAGTTGCTCCGAAATGGTGGCTTGTAGCCTTGCCTGTAATTGTCTGATCCTTTTACGGGATCGTCCTCGATTTGAAAAGGTGGCCGGGACTTGACTTCGGCAAGGGGGAAGGAAGAAGTCCCGGCCATTTCGTCTGTCATGCCTTGTAGCTGACAGTTGGGGAAGATGAATTGCTGTCGATTACCGTGGTGCCCTGTGCTTCCGCCGGGCCAACCGCACTGATCAGGATTGTCATGCCAAAAAGCACGACGGAAATGACGGCTGAAACTTCGGTGCGGGTCATGTTGGAAAGTGCGGTCATTATGTCCTCCGGTCAATTTAGCTTGTGTCTCATGTCCGTGTCGGGTTCGAAAACAACATAGCAGGAGGCGTGCCAGTTTTTTAACATATTGAAATATAAAGGATAACTGAGAAAATCAAATACTGACGCATAGTATTAATTGCTATTTAGTGGGAAATCCCACTATATATTGGCCATGGAACGGGAAAGTCAGTTTATCGGCGAGTCAGGGGCGTTTCTCGATTCTGTCGAGAAGGCCAGCCGCGCAGCCCCGCTGGACCGTCCGGTCCTTGTAATCGGTGAGCGCGGGACCGGCAAGGAATTGATTGCAGAACGTCTCCATCGCCTCAGTTCCCGCTGGGATGGGCCGCTAATTACCCTCAATTGCGCGGCCATGCCCGAAACACTGATCGAAGCGGAATTATTCGGTCATGAAGCCGGTGCATTTACCGGAGCAACAAAAAGCCGGGCAGGGCGGTTTGAGGAAGCCGATGGCGGCACGCTGTTTCTCGATGAGCTGGGAACCATGTCCTCCGCCGCACAGGAACGCCTGTTACGGGCAGTGGAATATGGGGAAATCACCCGGATAGGTTCATCCCGCCCGGTTCGCGTGGACGTCCGGATCGTGGCGGCCACCAATGCCGATCTGCCGCAAATGGCGGAAGAAGGAACTTTCCGGGCCGACCTGCTGGACCGGTTGTCATTTGAAGTCGTAACCCTCCCGCCGCTGAGATATCGCGAAGGCGATATTCCGGTGCTGGCAGACTATTTCGGAAGGCGCATGGCTGCGGAAATTGAATGGCCATCATGGCCAGGGTTCGGGCACCTGGCCTCCGAAGCTCTTGATCGCCACAACTGGCCCGGCAATGTCCGCGAGTTACGGAACGTTATCGAACGGGCGGTTTATCAATGGAACGATCACAGTCGTCCGGTCGACCATGTGGTCTTCGATCCGTTTGAATCTCCGTGGAAACCTGTGC
>JBCBZY010000355.1:0-2699 GCA_039815115.1 Pseudomonadota bacterium
CGGTCAGCCATGCTTTACCAGCGGGCCGGCAAGGTGGGATGCGCGGCGCGCTGGGACCAATAGTCGGGATTAATGTCGGTAATTTCATCTGGTATGCGCTGACGGCTTTTGGGCTGATAGCGATGATTCAAGCCTTTCCTTCGGCCTATGCGGTCTTGCGCTGGCTGGGGGTCGCCTATCTGGCCTGGTTGGGTGTCGCCATGCTCCGCGGAGCGCGGCAGAATCTCAGCGGATCGGCTGCGACAGCCGAAGGATTTAAGCGCGGCTTCCTAAGCGGCCTTGCCGTCCACATGTCCAATCCCAAGGCGCTTTTCTTCTACACCGTGATCATCCCGCCCTTTGTTGATCCGGCTGGTAATCTGCTGGTACAGTTCGGGATATTGGCAGGCCTGACGATATTTACCGAAACCGCCGGTCTGACCTTCTATGCCGCGCTGGCCTCGCGCGCGCGCAGCCTGGGCCGTGCCGACCGGGTGCAGGATATCTTCAAATATGTGGCGGCGGCTGTTTTGATTTGTGTGGCGCTGGTCATGGCTTTTCTGAATCTGGAAGAAGCGGGCGTGGCTCTGGTGTTCAACGGCGCGAAAGGCGGGTTCGGCTAAATGCACCATATGCTTCGCTTTCTCTGTTTCCTTTCGATTATTCTCGGGATTATGCAGCCGGCCCATGGCCGGGCGCAGGGTACGGACGATCAGGGGGCGGACCGGCAGGCTGTGATGGCGCTCCAATCCTTGCAGCGGCTCGATCAGCGCATGCATGTCACCGGCTACCGGCTGGTTACGGCCAATGCGAAATTTTGCGCAGAGACGGTTCCGCATCTCGGAATCCTGTTGCATGATCTGGAACAATATGGCGACAAAGATACTGCGCGTGCTGCCCTTGGTTTTTCAAGCCCGATCGCCATCAATGCGGTTGCGCCGGGCAGTCCGGCTGCCATGGCGGAATTGGCAGCTGGCGATGGCCTCATAGCAATCGACGGAACGGCGGTGGAGGACATCGCGATAGACACCGAAAAACTGGCCGATGAAAAGCCCGAATATCGGCGGATCGCGGCGGTCAAAGATGATCTGGTGGAAGCCTCTGCCAAGGGCGAAGTCGCGCTGACGATGAAACGCGGCAGTGATCTTGAAACCGTCACCCTCAAGCCGGTGCTGACATGCCCCAGCCAGTTTCAAATCCGCGTCAGCAAGAAACGAGAGGCATCTGCAGACGGAAAAATGGTCAGCATTTCATCGACGCTCGCCCAATATGTACTGGATGATGATGAGCTTGCCGCCATTGCTGCGCATGAGCTGGCGCATAATCTGCTCAAGCATCGTGAGCGTCTGAATGCGCAAAAGGTCAATCGCGGCTTTTTCGGCCAGTTTGGCAAAAGTGCAGGGCGGATAAAGGCGACCGAGATAGAGGCGGATCGGCTATCGGTCTGGCTGATGGCCAATGCCGGCTATGACCCTCAGGCCGCGATCCGCTTTTGGACTCGCTATGGCAAGCAACATGGCAAAGGTATTTTTTCCGCCTCTACCCACTATCGCTGGAAGAAGCGCGTGAAGCTATTTGAAGAGGAAATCGCAAAAATGCTGGAATATGAGGCGGCCGACGGGATATACACGCCGCCTTTGCTGGTTGGCGGTCAGTCCAACTGACATCTGTGCGTCAACCATCCTTGTAAGCGCGTTTGCACTCCTTGCGCTCTTCCTTGGTCTCGGCTTGCTTCAGACAGGCGTCTCGCTCTCGCTTGCGCTCCTTGAGCACCTCGCGCCCAATATCTTCTGCCTTCTCCGATTCCGTTTGCGTGGTAGCATCAACGGCGGTTTCCACGACCGTACCAGCAGCCTTGATCGGCGCCGTCACGATTTTGCTGGCGACACAACCACTTAGCATCGTGAAGGTCAGTGCTGTTAAGACTATGGATGATGACCGCATGATAATCTCCTCGACCTGACTTGTGCGCCTGGATCAATGAAGACGCGCTGAACGGAGCGTAACGCTATGAATTTGCGAGCAACTTCTCTGCCATAGCACGGATATCATCGCCGATTTCCGGATGGGCCAGCGCCAGTGCCAGATTGGCCTCGACATAACCGGCCTTGGAACCGCAATCATAGCGGGCACCATCAAAGGTCATGCCGTGAAAGGGTTGTTTGCCGATCATTTGCGCCATCGCATCGGTCAGCTGTATCTCTCCGCCCGCACCGGCTTCCTGTGTCTCTAGGATGCGCATCACTTCCGGTTGCAGGATATAACGGCCCGGTAGAATCAGGTTGGATGGCGCGGTGCCAGCAGCCGGCTTTTCGACCAGTCCTTTGACCTCCGTAATCGGACCATCGCGGTAGCCCGGATCAATCACGCCATAGGAGGGTGTATCTTCGATCGGAATCTCCAGCGCACAGATGACATTGCCGCCCAGCTTCTCATAGGCGTCGACCATCTGCTTCATACAGCCGGGGCTGCCGACCATGAATTCATCGGGCAGGAAGATGGCAAAGGGTTCGTCACCGATAATATCCCGCGCGCACCATATCGCATGACCCAGGCCCAGCGGTTCCTGCTGGCGCACAAAGACGCTGTTGCCTGGCGTCAGGCGGGTGCCATCAAGGACCGAACCATCTTTGCCGCGGTCACCCATAGTGCGTTCAAGCTCATAGGCGAGATCGAAATGATCCTCGATCATCCCCTTGCCGCGGCCATTGACGAAGATC
>JBCBZY010000050.1:0-11908 GCA_039815115.1 Pseudomonadota bacterium
CCGGATGGTAGTGTTATAACTCCGAACTGCTTCATTATAGTCCCGACGAGCGATGGCAATACGATTTTCCGCGCCTTCGATCTGGCTCTGAAGGGTAATATAGTTTTGATTTGATTGAATATTTGGATAGCTCTCAACAGTTGCAAGCAAGCGTCCCAAGTTTTGTGACAGCGCACCCTGGGCCGCAGCATATTCTTGCATTTTGGCGGCGTCACCCAAATCGCTATCCGTGATCTGGATAGACGTGGCTTTAGCTCTAGCTTCTACCACTCCCGTCAATATGGCCTGCTCATTTGCAGCCGCACCTTTTACCGTTTCCACCAGATTGGGGATCAGATCTGCTCTGCGCTGATAATAGGTTTGCACATCACCCCATTTGGCCTTCGCCTGTTCCTCTGCTGTCGGCACGCTGTTGATGCCGCAGGCGCTGAGGGACAGCGCGACAGCCGGGATCATCAGAAATTTGATCAATTTGCTCGCCATGTTTGAAAAATCCTCCATCATCGCGGCAGAACACCGCTCCCTTTGGTAAAAATAGGTAGTTTGCCGCCGGATTTCAACGGCTTCCCTCGACAATAATGCCGGATTCGGGCAGTTATGGAGCGTCTAATAAAGGGAAGGACCAGCATGTTTAGCGAATTCAAGGAATTCATTCTCAAAGGGAATGTACTCGACCTGGCTGTGGCTGTGATAATCGGCGCGGCCTTTGCCACCATCACCACATCATTGACCGAGGATGTGATCATGCCGATCGTCAGTGCTGTTCTCGGAACGCCCGACTTTTCCAGCATGTTCCTGCTGCTCGGCTCGCCGCCATCTGACTATGCAGGAGCGATGGATGACTATGCCGCGCTCAAGGAAGCTGGCGTGCCGATGCTTGGTTGGGGTCAATTTCTCACAGTCGTGATCAACTTCCTCATCCTCGCGTTCATTATTTTCCTGCTTGTGCGCTATGCCAACAAGGTGATGAAGCAGATGGACGAAGAGAAGGCTGCGGAGGATACCGGTCCTAGCGAGATCGATCTGCTGACCGAAATCCGGGACAATCTGAAAAAATAGTTCTGCTTCAACAGTTTGAGGGAATGAAGATCGGGTGCGAGATGCAAATTTCGCACCCGTTTTTCGTGCATTCGCTTTTCATTCAGGAATATGGGCCTATATAGGGCTCGTTCGCTTCGGCGGACTATGGTGATAAATTGTGATGTGAAATAGGCACAGCGGACCCGGGGGCAGTACCCGGCGGCTCCACCATTTGCGGCGATTTCGGTAACACGGAAAACGCGGCGGTTGACGGGGCCGAACCAGGATCGACGTGTGTTGAAAAGCATTATTTTTACCCGGCCTGAGTATGCCGTGATTGCTCATTTTATAAGTGCAAACGATAACGAAGCACTCGCAGTAGCGGCTTAAGCCAACGACCTCACGGTTGTAACTTGAGAAGTTAAAGCGCGGTTGGACCCACCGGGCAACAGAAGGGATACCGGCGGTTTGGTGAGCACCGAGCAACAGAAGCTCACCACTTCATTTTGGGGAACAACAAAAGCCCCCTTCCTTCAAACCTCTATGAATTGGGGTCGCCAGCAGGCGTCAATAATCGTCGCCAAAAGCCTTGTGCAATTCAATGGCTTCGAGCATCTTTGCCCCCGCCATAAAAACCGCGCCGGTCGCTGCAAGAAAGAGCAATTTGCCGCCCACGCCGGGATACTCGATCATATAGGCCTGACCGCGCGCGACAGCCCCGGTGGCCAGGGCATAGGTAATCAGATAAGCTTCAAATTTTGTCTTGATAACAAACAGACGTTTGAACTTCTTCCACATATATTAATAAAAGCAAGGGCCGTGCCAAGCCCGGAAAACTGCCGATTATGGGCCATTGCCAATAGTTAACTGTAAATTAAATCGACAGTTTCGGTCATTCGTCTGATTCCAGCTCCGCGAGATCGCAAAGCTGGAGCAAAGCGCGGCGAGCTGACCGGATCTGATCTGTCAGGTCACGATCGCCCAATTGCGCCGGACTGATGCTCTCTGGCCAGCTTTTCTCGATAACCGCAGCCATGGCGTCCAGTTTGCCCGGCGTGGCCATGAAACGCGAGTCTACTGTCGAGGGATCCGCGACAACCCTTAGTCTCAGACAGGCTGGCCCGCCTCCATTGGCCATGGACTGCCTAACATCCACCGGGCAAAGCTTGCGGATGGGTCCGTTGCCCGCAACCAGCTCTTCGAGATAGCCCCACACGGCCGCGTTTTCCCGAGCTTCCGTTGGCAGCACCAGTGCCATGCCGCCATCACCTGGAAGGGTCACCAGCTGGGCATTGAAGAGATAGGATGTAATGGCATCTGCCAAACTGACCCTGTCGGCGGGAACAATGATGATCTCTGCCTCGGGCAGTTTCTCCGCGATTTCCCGGTAAAGCAGATCCGGATGTTCAAAGGCCTGCTGATGTGTGAACAGCACGGTACCATTTGCAACCGCGACAACGTCATTGTGGAAGGCACCTGCAGCTATGGCTGCATTTGATTGCTGAGTACAAATCGCCTGATCGGGATTCAAATGATGTAGCCGACCAACTGCCTTGCTTGCTTCCAGATGCTGCCGGGCAGGGAAGGGACCGCCACTTTCTCCATAGACAAAGATTTCAAGGCCGGTTTCGTCATGCCCCGTGCATAGGCGCATGTGGTTGGCGGCGCCTTCATCCCCGAATGCTGCCGGTACCGCTTCATGTACCGCAAAATAGCGGTCATCCGCGAACGCGAGCCGGAGCTGGGCGAGGGTGCCCGGCCACTCATGACTGCGATGCGGCATGGTTCTGAGGTTAGCGACGGTCAGATGACATTTGCCATCCGCGCTGTCCGGAGCCGGAGAAACCGTCGCGGCATTGGCTGCCCACATCGAAGACGCGGAATAACCAGCGGCCCGAATATGCGGGTCCGCCGATCGGGCATCCGTTCCCAGTGACCTCAGCCAGCCTTCATTCGGCCGATCCAGCGGCATGAAAAAACCCTGCTCCAGTCCGAGATCGATATTGTGGCGCATCTTCGCCAGGCCCTGCAGTGCTGCTTCCCGCGGATATGCGGTTTCACCCGCATTTCTCGACGACGCAATATTCCCCCGACTGAGTCCGGCATAATTGTGGCTGGGACCGATAATGCCGTCAAAATTGATTTCAAGAAGCTTGCTCATCGCGGGATATACCGAACGGTGTCGCCCACACTCAGGCCGATATTGTCGGCTGCTTCGCCATCAATGGTCAGGCCGTCATCCAGCTCTTCGATCATCGCATAGGTCGCCTGAAAATCATGGAGATGGCCATGCGAAACAATCGCCTTGGTCTTGCCCACATCTATCCGGTTGATTTCTACTTCTTTGCTATTGCGCACGCTGGTCACGTCATCGGTCTTCGCGATCATTGTGGGGCCGCCGTCAAAAATATCGACATAGCCGTCATAGGAAAAATTCTCGTTTTCCAGCATCCGCATCGCCGCACGGCCGTTTGGATGGGGCACGCCAATCGCCGCTCTGGCAGTTTCGCTCAGCATCGCGGTGTAGATCGGGTGCTTTGGCATCAGGTCGGCGATAAACTGGTTGCCGTGGATCGCATTGAAATAGTCGGCTTCCTGAAAGCTCATCCCAAAAAATCGCCCGGCCAGTCCGTCCCAGAAGGGAGAACCACCAGCTTCATCAATGACGCCTCGCAGCTCCGCGAAAATCTTGTCGCCAAAACGCGGGCGGTGTTCCTTGATGAACAGATAGCGGCTGCGGGCGAGCAACATGCCGAGACCGCCGGCCCGCTCGTTGGGATGCAGAAACAGGCCGCCGACTTCGCTCGATCCTTCCAGATCCGTCACCAGCGAGAGCATCTGGGCACTGAACGTCCGATCCAGTTCCTTGCTGGTTTGCGACAGCGTGCTCAGGCGATAGGAATAGAAGGGCCAGCTCTGTCCCACCTTGGTGAACAGCTGCGACGTTCCGCGCACCGTGCCGGTCTCGACATTTTCGAGCACCATGACGAACAAGTCATTGCCATGTTCCTCGGTCGTCCGGTCGAGAGCACGCTGCGAACGCTCCAGTTTTGCGGTCAGGCTGTCTTTGTCAGCAGGCAGGTTGGTGAAACCACCGCCCGTCAGCTTTGCCATCTCGTACAGATGCTGGAGATCCTCCATTCGCGCAGCACGTATCCTGAAACTCATATGCCTCCCTTTTCGGCCATGCGCATGATTGTCAGGGCCGATAACTGCGTTCGTTCCACCAGGCTTTCGGAGATCAGAAACTCGTCCGCGCTATGGATGGAACCCCCGCGAACCCCCATCGTATCGACAACCGGCACGCCGCAGGCGGCGATATTGTTTCCGTCACAGACACCGCCGGTGCTCCGCCACGAGATATCGAGGCCCAGGTCCGCTCCGCATTGCTTGACCAGTCCGAAAAGCTTGCCGGCCTGCGCGTCAACCGGCTTGGGCGGTCGTCCAAAGCCGCCGTGACAATGGACCGACAGATCATGTTCGCGCGCGATACTATCGATCAGCTGTGCCAGCTTGCGCTCGGCTTCACTCTGATCATCTAGCGTTTTCGGCCTGAAGTTGACCCGCAGGATCGCATGGTCGGGTACCGCATTGTTAGGGCCGCCGCCGTCAATTTTCGCGGGATTCACGCTAAGACCTTCCCGGTGCAGCGACTTGAGCCGCAAGGCCAGATCGGCGGCTGCAATCAAGGCATTTCGTCCTTCATCCGGGTTGCGGCCGGCATGCGCGCTTTTGCCCGTGAAAGTGATGGAGTAATTTCCGCTACCGCCGCGTTCGCCAGCAAGAGTGCCGTCGGGGAGAGCGGGTTCATAAGTCAGTGCTGCCATTTTGCCCTGTGCAGATCTTTCAATCAATCGTGCCGATGCAGCGGAGCCTGTTTCCTCGTCACTGTTGATCATGACATCATAGCCAATTCGCTCTGCCAGCGGACTCTGCTCGAGCAGTTGCAGGGCACCCAGCATGACCGACAGCCCGCCTTTCATGTCCGCTACACCTGGCCCGTTCAAAATACCTTCTTCCAGCCAGGTCAGAGACTGAAACGCATGGTCGACAGGAAATACCGTGTCCATGTGACCGGTGAGAAGAATCCGGTTCGTGGCCTCGGGGCGAACCGAGACAACAAGATGCTCGCCGCGTTCCACCTGATCGATGCTGCCATCTTTGCGTACCGCTTCCACCGGATCGGGCGGCACAAGCTTCACATCTCCGGGCAGGACCGCAAAGGCATCGGCGAGCAAGCCAGCCACGTTTTTCAAGCCGTCCAGATTGGTGGATCCGCTATTGATTTCGGACCATTGCTCGGTGCGCGCCAGCAGCGGCAATTCGTTTGCTATTTCGAGTACAGGTTTTTCGGGAAGTGAGGTTGTGGCCATGGCAAACTGATAGCATTTGAAATCAAACGCTGTCACCTCTTTCCGCTCTTGTTGAGGAGCTTTTCAAAAGCGGGCCTCTTCGACCACGCCTGTCAGGCCTTTATGGATTTCCTCCAGAATCTCTCGTTCCCGGACTTCCTTAGCAGGGATGGTCTCGCGGATGATGGCGACCCCGGCATCGACGAGGCCGGTAAACCAGTCGGGGCTGACCAGCAGGGTTTCTTCATGGTGCGGGACCGTGCTGCCGAACATGATCCGGATTTCCTGCGGCCGCTCAAGCCAGTTCATGATGCAATAAACGACGCTTTCCACCATCTCTGCTTCCAGCTTCCGGGTGTTTCCCAGCCCGTGTTCGCGAAAGGATTTCTCTGCCGCCGGATGGTCCTCATAATAGCGGGTCATGACCGGTTCGGTAATGTCGCCAAGTCGCGCCGCCGCCCGTTCGAGGGCGGATTCCAGCAGATGCATTTTGGTTTTAATGTCCATTGTGCGCAAGGTTTGAACCGTCTCGCCGCGCTGCGCAACCACGAGATCATTGCATCCCGAAAATCCGGATTTGAGCATTTACAAAATTTGCCGCAACCGTCATAGCTTCTGCCCGATTCCTCCCCGGACAAATTTGAGCTTTTTGGACCTGTCAGGATGGTTTGATTTGTAGCTCGCCCATTTAGAAAGAGGGAATTTTCATGTCCGAATATATCAGCCAGAACGGCATTCAGATCGCTGGCGAATTGCATGATTTTATCAATAGCAAGGTCATTCCGGGAACCGGTGTTGAGCAGGACAGTTTCTGGTCGGGTTTTGCGGATCTGCTGGCACGCTTCGCGCCGAAAAATGCGCTATTGCTCGAAAAGCGGGAACAGTTGCAGCAGCAGATCGACCAGTGGCATGTGGATCGCAAGGGCAAGGCGGTCGACCAGTCGGAATATCAACAATTTCTGACCGATATCGGCTATCTGGTCGAAGAGCCTGCGCCTTTTGACATCAGTACGGACAATGTTGATCCCGAAATCGCACAGATGGCCGGACCGCAACTTGTGGTTCCGTCCCTCAATGATCGCTTTGTGTTGAATGCTGCCAATGCCCGATGGGGCAGTCTTTATGACGCCTTTTACGGCACCGATGTTCTGGATGCCGAACCGGCGCAGCCAGGAGGGTATGATCCGGTGCGCGGAGCTGCCGTGATAGCTGCAGCCAAGGCCCTGCTTGACGAGATTCTGCCGCTGGCCGGGTCAAGCTGGGCTGACCTGACCAACGTAAAGGAAAACGGCATTCCGCTGAAGGACCCGTCCCAATGTGTGGGCTGGAACGACAAGGGGTGTCTGTTCCGACATAATGGTCTGCATATCGATGTGATTTTTGATCCGGAACATCCGGTCGGCAAGGATGATCCTGCCAATATTGCCGATGTCCACATGGAAGCTGCGCTGACGACGATTATCGATATGGAAGATTCGGTTGCAGCGGTTGATGCGGAAGACAAGGTGCTGGCCTATACCAACTGGCTTGGCCTGATGCGCGGCGATCTGGATGCGTCCTTCGAAAAGGGCGGCAAGACGATTTCGCGAAAAGCCAATCCGGACCGGACTTACACTGATCAGGATGGCAATGAATTCACACTACCCGGACGGAGCCTCATGTTCGTACGCAATGTCGGACATTTGATGACCAACCCGGCGGTATTGCTGGCAGACGGCTCCGAAGCGCCCGAAGGATTGCTGGACGGCGTGTTCACCAGCCTGATTTCAACGCATGACCTCAAGGGGCTTGGCGAACTTGGGAACAGCAAGACCGGGTCGATCTACATCGTGAAACCGAAGATGCATGGGCCGGAGGAATGCGCCTTCACCAATGACCTGTTCGATGCAGTCGAGGATCTGCTGGGGCTGGACCGCAACACGATCAAAGTCGGGGTGATGGACGAGGAACGCCGGACATCCGCCAATCTCACGGCCTGTATCCATGCCGTGAAAGACCGCATCGTTTTCATCAATACCGGATTCCTCGACCGCACGGGCGACGAAATCCATACCTCGATGCAGGGCGGGGCGATGCTCACCAAGGGCGATATCAAGAACAGCGAATGGATTGCCGCCTATGAACAGCGCAATGTCGGCATCGGGCTGGCTTGCGGCATGTCGGGCAAAGCGCAGATCGGCAAGGGCATGTGGGCCGCGCCAGACATGATGGCTGACATGATGGAACAGAAAATCGGCCATCCGATGACCGGCGCCAATACCGCCTGGGTACCCAGCCCGACGGCCGCGACACTGCATGCCATCCACTATCACCGGGTCAATGTCTTCGACCGGCAAAAGGAAGTGGTCGCGGACGGTGGTGCGTCACTTGACAAATTGCTCACCATTCCCTTTGCCGATGGCCATAACTGGTCAGCAGAGGAAATCGAGCGTGAACTCGATAATAATGCACAGGGGATCCTGGGCTATGTCGTCCGCTGGATTGACCAGGGTGTGGGCTGTTCGAAAGTGCCGGATATCAATGATGTCGGCCTGATGGAGGATCGTGCGACGCTGCGGATTTCTTCCCAGCACATGGCCAACTGGATGCTGCATGGCGTGTGCAGCGCTGAACAGGTTGATAAAGCACTGCTCCGGATGGCGGCCAAGGTAGATGCCCAGAATGCGGGCGATCCGCTCTATCATCCGATGGCTGACAATCCCGATGCGAGCCTCGCTTTTCAGGCGGCGCGTGATCTGGTTTTCAAGGGAGTAGAGCAGCCGAGCGGATATACCGAACCGTTATTGCATGCTTATCGCCGCAAGCTGAAAGGCAGCTAGGCTTGCTTGCCTAGCTGGCGGGCAAGGGCCACAAATTCGCCAACACTCACCGTCTCCGGACGGCGGGTGGGGGCAATGCCAACCGTATCCAAAGCCTCAAGGGCGCCGGGATGCGCCTTCAGGCTTTGTCGAAGCATTTTGCGCCGCTGGCTGAAGGCTGCCTGTGTCAGCCGTTCCAGAGTGGCGGGATGGACACCTGCTGGTTGTTCGCGGGGCGTCAGATGGACCACCGCCGACATCACCTTGGGCGGGGGCGTGAAGGCCGAGCGGTGGACCGGCATCGCCAGTTTCGCGTTGCATCGCCATTGCGCCAATATGGAAAGCCGCCCGTAGGCGGAGGATCCGGGTGCAGCGACTATGCGATCTGCAACCTCTCTCTGGAACATCAGGGTCAGCGACTTCCAGTGCGGAGGCCAGGCCTGTTCGGACAGCCATTTGACCAACAGGGCGGATCCAACATTGTAGGGCAAGTTGGAAATGATGTGATATGGCCCGGAAAACAGGGCGTTCTGGTCCACTTGCAGAGCATCGGAATTGATCACCTTCAGCCGGTCCGGAAAACAAGCGTCCAGTTCATCCAGTACCCGGAGACATCGCTCGTCTCGCTCTACCGCCGTGACATGGGCTCCGGCCTGAAGCAGGGCCCGTGTCAGTCCGCCGGGTCCTGGCCCGACCTCGAACACCCGCTCGCCATCCAAAGGCCCGGGAATGGCGGCAATGCGATCCAGTAGTTGCGTGTCAAAAAGGAAATTTTGACCCAGTGCCCGATTGGCTGTCAGACCGTACTTTTTGATGACCTCCCGCAGGGGAGGGAGGGACCGAGAGCCACTCAAAATTTTACTCGATGATCATGTAATTTCCGGTTTTCGACCGCTGTATCCGCCATCTGAATCGCGGCGATCATCGAACGGGGGTCTGCCTTGTCCTGCCCGGCAATTTCGAACGCTGTCCCGTGATCAGGCGACGTCCGGACAATGGGAAGGCCCAGCGTCATGTTCACGCCATCGAAAAAATGCAATGTCTTGAGCGGTACCAGCGCCTGATCATGATAAGGGCAGAGTGCCACATCATAGCGGGCCCTGGCTTCGGCATGAAACATGGTATCGGCGGGAAGCGGGCCGCTAATATCGATTCCGCTTTCGCGCAGCCTTTCAATCGCAGGTTCCATGATGGTTTTTTCTTCGGTCCCCAGATTTCCCTGTTCCCCGGCATGGGGATTCAGTCCGGCGACGGCAATGCGTGGCTGCAAAATGCCGAAATTTCGGATCATGGCTTTCATCGCCGCTTCGGCTCGCGCTACAATCAATTCCTGAGTCAATTGGGGCGGGACGTCTTTCAGCGCAATATGGGTCGTCATCGGGATGACCCGCAGTGACGGGCCTGCCAGCATCATCACCGCATTTTCTCGTGCTATGCCACATCTTTCGGACACAAATTCAGTCTGACCCGGGTAACGAAAACCGACCTGATATAATTGCGATTTGGAGACCGGAGCCGTGACAATCGCACCGGCATCTCCGGATCTGGCAAGACCAACCGCGATTTCGAGGGCATGCAAGGCGCATTGCGCTCCATCCAGCGAAGGTTCGCCGGGAATAGCTGCTTCGCCTTCATGGATATGGAAAACCGGCAGGGCGTCATCAAATGTGCTCAGTGCTTCTGCCGGCTCGCTGATTTTGACTGCGGGGATATCCGACTTTGCTTCAAAATCCTGAAAATTGCCCACCGCAAAGAAGGGCTTCAGGCCAGACTCCTGTCTTGCCTGCCAGCTTTTGCAGATGATTTCCGGACCGATCCCCGCCGGATCACCACCAGAAACGGCAAAGGGTTTCGTCACCCCTTCGACCTTCAGTTATATTCGATAATCGCATCGCGCCGCAGATCGCGCAGATAAATCTGCGCCCGCTTGTTCACGCGCTGATTCTCGAGTTGTGACATGATCTGGTCGAAGGACGGAGCGGCGGCCGATTGCGGATCGTCGCGACCGCACAGGATAAGAACGCGCACGCCGTCGGCAACCGAGCCGAAAGGCGGGCTGGCCTGCCCGATTTGCAGCTCGGCAACCGTGTTTTGCAGCGGGCCGGGAAGGTCCCGGAGGCGGACCCGGTCATTGTCAACCACGTCTGCATTGATTCTTGCGGCTGTTTCATTAGCAGCACCACAGCCCTTTATCTGCTGAGTGGCCTCGGCAAATTCTGCAGCTCTCGCTGCGGCTTGCTGTTCCGTTGTTCCTTCAGGGAAGGTAATCGCGAGTTGCTTCAGGCTGAGCAGCGCGTTGCGCGGATCGGCAGTAAGGATCTGACGTTGATCGATCAGGTAAAGGATGGAAAAGCCGCCGGGCACTTCAATTGGACCGACCACTTGCCCAACCTGCATCTGCGCCGTTGCGTCGGCGAGCGCCTGGGGCAACTGGGCGGGCCGTACCCAGCCCAGGTCGCCGCCGGTTGCAGCTGTCGACGCCTCGGAGAACTGTCGGGCATAGGCAACAAACGAACCGCCGGCGCTGATTTGCTGGAGAATATTGCGCATGTTCTCTGTTACCTGCTGAGCATTTTCCTGGGCAGCAGACATATAGATTTCACCGATACGATATTCGGTTGTACCCTTGGATGCATTCAATCGCTCGATAATGGCGTTCACTTCTTCATCACCGACATTGATGAACGGCTGAATGTTTCGCCGCAAGAGACGGCTCCAGGCCAGTTCGCC
Organism: Pseudomonadota bacterium; assembly: GCA_039815115.1. Classification (GTDB taxonomy): domain Bacteria; phylum Pseudomonadota; class Alphaproteobacteria; order Sphingomonadales; family Sphingomonadaceae; genus Parasphingorhabdus. The sequence continues at coordinate 10,901 of JBCBZY010000050.1, forward strand.
CTTGATCTGGCGTTTTAGCGTATCGCTGGAGGAACCGCGCTCCCGCAGATACTGGTCAAAGGCGGCGAGATCCTGACGAAAATTCTGCTGAGCGACCTGCTGAAACGTCGAGTCGATTTCCGCCTGATCAATAACAATCTCATTGGCCTCGGCTTCCTGGATTTGCAGTGTTTCATCAATCAGGTTGCGCAGCACCTGCAATCTGAGGCGCTGGCGCTCCTCTTCCGAGACCTCGCCGCCATTGGCCGCCACGATCAAGGCCAGTCTGTGCCCGACATCCGTGCCCGTAATGATGTCACCGTTCACAACTGCTGTTGCGCGGCGCACATTGGGATCATTTTCTCCGAAAATAGTGAGCTGTTCCGGAATATTCAGTCCTGCTTGCGGGACGCTGGTATCGGCAACCGTCTGTCCGGTTGATGGCGCCACAGCGAGGAGCAAGGCGCCAGCCATTGCTGCAACGCAGGAAATTGATTTCGATCCAAAACGCGATTTACTATGCATTATTCATTTCTTCTCAATACTATAAGTCATTAACTGGGCCACCCCTTAGCGCAACAGCTCTGAACCACGCATGACCGCCGGCCAGCATTTTCTGACGTCTTACACGCCGAGGTTGCGCAATGCCAGTCGGAACAGAAAAGTACTGCCGCGCTCGGCATCTCCAGTATCCTCATAATCATAGCGCCAGGTAACGCCAAGTGAAAGGCATCCGTCATCATAGGCAACACCCAGCCGGTGTCGAACCGGTTCGAACCCGTCCGCCGAGGAAGTCGGGTCCTCTCGCTGGTCGGTCAGATCGACGATGGCAGATCCGAAAACCGACCAGTATTTGTCAATCTGATAACGGCCGCCAATCCGGATTTCCTCCCGGTCTCGCAAGTCTTCCAGTTGCGCGCCAATATCCCGGTTGAGCCGCAGATAGCCTGCCTGTACATATGTACTTTTGGAACCCACAGTGAGATCGATTTCGTTGCGCCTAACGGCGAAATTGTCCTTGTCCAGCCG
>JBCBZY010000224.1:0-4857 GCA_039815115.1 Pseudomonadota bacterium
CGGGAAAAAGAATCCGCATGACGGAGGCTGAACGGCGATCATTCTGATCTTCCAGAGTACCCGGAACCTCCGAAATCATCATCTGTCACCCGTCCGGGACAGCGGCTGGATCCACCGGCGAGTCCGGTGTTTTGACGGACCTGTCCAATCCGCGCTGCGTCCGCAAATAGGTTGCAAAGCTGGCCAGCCAGTGGCTGCCCGCATAATGGGGCGTACTGACCGATGCCTCCCCCGATTCGCCATGAACACGAGCGGCTGCCAGCAAGCCCGACCGACGCGCATCATCCGGGGGCAAGGCAGACGCGATGCCTTCCAACGCCCAGGCCCGCGACAGGTTTACACCATCCAGATGGACCAGCTTGCCGTCGGTGGGGTCATTGACAATCCCGGGTTTCAGCCAGTCGCCACTGCCGTCCGAAGGAAGATCGGGGAGATATTCCGATAGCCACCTGGCAAACCCCTCTTCATCCATGATCCGCCGCATCAGATCGGCAACCATCAGGCACGGGGACAGGAAATCTTCGCCGGAAGGTTCATAACCGATCGGGCAATTGCGATCATTGCGATGAAAGGCCAGCGACTTCTCGCGGATCAAGGTTTCCATCTCTGCATCTTCTGCGCCTCGCGCCCAGTCCAGAATGAGACCAAAGGCAAAAGCGGACTGGTTATGCGTCCCCAGTCGGATCGGATAAGCCAATTTGGGTACCCAGTCCCTGATCCGCTGCGCGACAATGACTTCCAGCGGCTGCAATTCGTCCAGCCAGGCTTGCGCCTGCTCGGCCTTGGCATCGGACCCTGCCGCAATCTCGCGCAACTCGGCGGTCAGCTGGAGAAACCAGGCCAGACCATAGGGTCGCTCAAAAGACTCGCGACCCTCGACATTGAAATAGCCGATTTCACCGGCGATGCGAGACGAGGTGAAGTTACTCACGAGGGATGCGACGATTTCCTCATCCATTTCCGGCACCAGGTTCTGTCCCCACAGGCGGACCAGCAGCCAGTGCCCGTGCACGGCGCTATGCCAGTCAAAACAGCCGTAAAAAACCGGAGTCAGCCGGACCGGTTCAGCGACATCTGCTGCACTCTCCATGACATGGCTGATCTTGTTGGGATATTGCCGATTGATACAGCTGAGCGCCGTTCGCGCAAAGGCGTGTTCGGCCTTGCGTGGCCCCTGAATCTCGTCATTGGGATCCGGCGCGACATTCTTGCGCTCGAACAAACCCTGCTCTTCGCCCATATCTTCTCGCTGTTTTGCACCAGGAGTGCAAGCGGAGAGCAGCAGCAAGGCGAGGATGGGAATGGCCATGGGAACGCGCATGAAATAGTCTCCGAAATTACCGCGAATCCTTGAGACGGATTGACCGCGAGATAAAAGGCTATAGGGCAAAATGGCGAAACGCAAATTGCCAGTTACGGCCAGAACCCAACTCAGGACAGCCAGATTTCTTCCCAGCAAGCCATATTTCTCAGCGGCAAACCGATCCGGCACATTACCGTGATGACGCTGACGGCCAGTGTTGGACTGCTGACCATGTTCATCGTCGATTTTGTCGATTTGCTCTACATCGCGCAGCTAGGCGACAGCGCACTGACAGCGGCGATGGGATTTGCCGCCACTATCCTGTTTTTCGGTACCGCATTCAATATTGGCCTGATGATAGCGACCAGCGCCCTCGCCTCGCGCAGCATCGGGCAAGGCGATCCCCGTTTCGCCAGGCGGTATCTCACCAATATCCTCGTGCTCAGCATGATGATCGTGATCCCGCTGGCGATCATTTTCTTTGTTTTTGCACCGCAATTGCTTGAATTTGCGGGAGCTGACGGCACCGCCAGAGACGCTGCGTCGGGATATATTCGAATTGTTGCCCCGTTCATGCCATTTAGCGTGGCAGCCATGGTCTGTTCCGGCTTTTTGAGAGCACATGGCGCGGCAAGGCGCGCAATGAACGTGACGCTGAGCATGGGCATTACCAACGCGGTCCTTGATCCCATATTCATTTTCGGTTTCGGTCTGGGGATCAATGGTGCTGCCATCGCCTCAGCCATTGCCGCGATCGTGTCGGCTGGTGTGGCAATCGTCCCGGTCCTCAAGTCCTATGGCGGCTTCGAGCGATTCTCGGCAGACCGTTTCCGTATCGATCTCAAGCCGGTCATGGCGATATTGCTCCCCGCGATCATGACCAACGTCGCGACTCCGGTTGGGGGCTTCATTTCCTACCGCTTCATTGCCGGCTATTCCGACGATGTCGTGGCCGGTTTTGCTGTCATGGGCCGGATTACACCCGTAGCCTTTTGCCTGCTATTCTCTCTGTCTGGTGCTGTTGGGCCGATTATTGGTCAGAATTTTGGCGCCGGGAAATTCGACCGTATTCGCCTCACCATACAGCAGGCCATGCTGTTTGCGTTCGGCTATACCCTACTGATCTGGCCTTTGCTGTTGCTGCTCAACGAGCCGATTGCCTATATATTCAATCTCGAAGCCCAGGGACGTGAACTTTTCTGGATATTCGCGCTGGTACTGACACCCCTGTTTTTCTTCAACGGCATCTTGTTCATCTCCAATGCCGCCTGCAACAATCTCGAGCGACCGGCCTGGTCCATGATCTTGAACTGGCTGCGCAACACGCTCGGCCTGATCCCCTTTTTGTGGATCGGCGGGGCTCTCTACGGTCTGGAGGGGATATTGATCGGACCCGCCATTGGCGGCGTCATCTTCGGTATCTTGGGCTATGCCGTCAGCCGCTATCTGGTGAATCTGCATGAAGCCAACGCACGCGCATCCGTAACCTGACCACCCCGCCGGAAGTGGCGGAACAGCGGCGTTAACCATTTAACCCGCACAGCAGCGCCGTCCCATCCTGAAACAGGCCCGATTCGCCTGCGGAATCTCTCGGAAATCCGGGCTATGGAGCCGGTTCCGGCTGATTTTCAGGCTGGATTTGCAGGAAGGCCGTCTCGCAGCAAATGCATGTTCCCCCGCCCTATGTCCCGCGACTGAGCGAAAATGATCGGGCGGCAGATGGACCGGCGGGTTTTTCGCTGCCGCGTCAAAAACCGGAACCAGACAGCAGACCCGCTCCCAAAACACCTGCAGCCACGAGACTGGCAATTGCTCCTGCCCCGAAAACGGACCGCCTGCGGGCACCCGGCTGGCTTCAGCTCAGCAGCCGTGAGAAAGTGCTGCTCGCGCTGCTCATACTGGGAATCATATTGATCCCCGTGACCATGCCGCGTGCCAGCCTCGACGCGCGCGAGTTTCAGCCTGCGGAACTGGATCTCCAGCCAGTTGAACGGCCGGAGGAAAATTTTGCCGGCTCGGCCTTCTACTTCATCGACCCCGGCTATGCGATCCCGCAAAATTACGAAGACCTGGCGATTGATCCGCTCGCCGAACAAGGGAGTGGATTACCGGAGGCGACTGACGGGCTGGCGGATGAAAATCTCGCAACAGCCCATCTGATCCGGCCGATCACCTTTCGTGGTTCGGCAATGGACAATGGCCGGGCGCTGCAATGCCTGACCTCCGCAATCTATTACGAAGCCGGACTTGAGTCCGATGCAGGGCAAAAGGCGGTGGCGCAGGTTGTCCTCAACCGGGTACGCCATCCCAGCTATCCGGGCACCGTGTGCGGGGTGGTGTTCCAGGGCAGCGAACGCGTCACGGGGTGCCAGTTCTCCTACACATGCGACGGCTCGCTCCGCCGCAAGCCATCCCGCTTTCACTGGAAACGTGCCGACAAAGTAGCCGCAGCAGCTCTAGCCGGAAAAATCGCCTCACCGGTGGGTACCGCCACCCATTATCATACCACGGAAGTCTATCCCTATTGGGCACCCAGCTTGCGGTTTCTCGGAACCATCGGTGCACATCGCTTCTACAGCTGGAAAGGCAGCGCCGGAAAAGCCAACGCGTTCAGCCAGACATATCGCGGCCGTGAACCGCTGCCCGCGCCGAAGCCGCGTAGTGCAGCAGTGAGCGCTTCCGGATCCCTCGACCCCATCGCTTTGGAAAAAGCTTATGAACAAGCCCGGCGGAAAGCCGAGCAGGAAGCGGCGCGACAGGAAAAGGCCACCGCCCTGGCAGCAGACCGGGCCCGACGGCTGCGCTTGAGTCCCGCTCCCGCCGACGATACACGGCGCACCTATCGCGCACCGGACTATAGCCAGGAGGCACTGAAAAGGGGTGGCGACAAGGCCTTTGCCGGACAGAAGCTCCCGAGCGTGGGCCAGATAAAGCCCGAATATCGCCAGTCCGGAACCTGGAAAGCCGAGCCGGGCAGCTGAGCCTGACTGCGAAACGCATCGACGCGGCCCGGTTACAGTAGCAACCAAACCGCGCTTTTGCTTGCCTTGACCCTTGAATCGGTCCTAAAGGCACCCGATTTTGAAATAGATTCATTGGAGCGCTCTCATGGCGACAAACTGGACGCCGAACGGCTGGAAAAATTTTGAAGGGCTGCAGATGCCCGAATATCAGGATTCCGCAAAGCTCGCGGAAACCGAGCAGCTGCTAGGCACCTATCCTCCTCTGGTCTTCGCCGGAGAAGCCAGAAGCCTGAAAGCGGATCTCGCGGATGTGGCGGAAGGCAAGGCCTTCCTGTTGCAGGGTGGCGATTGCGCAGAGTCCTTTGCGGAGTTTCATCCGAATAATATTCGCGATACATTTCGTGTCATCCTGCAGATGGCGGTGGTGCTGACCTACGCCTCCAAGCTCCCGATCGTGAAGCTGGGCCGGATGGCGGGTCAATTTGCCAAACCGCGTTCCGCACCGACCGAGGTGCAGGATGGCGTTGAGATGCCAAGCTATCGCGGTGACATTATCAATGGCATCGAATTTGACTCCGGTCGCCGGGAACC
>JBCBZY010000202.1:0-5314 GCA_039815115.1 Pseudomonadota bacterium
GGAAATGATTGGGGGAATGATGGGAGCGATAGGGAGATCATGGACGGTCTCGATAGTGATATCGGAGAGGATGAGGACGAAAGCGTTGATGAGGAGGAAGATGATCCAGATAGTGGCGGAAAAGGCAAAGATTACGAAGCTAGCGAAGACGGGAGGGATAAGGACATACAGACGCAAGTGGCGAAGAGAAAGCGGAGACGAGGACAAGAGATTATCATCAATGTATCCAATACCTCATATCCGATCATTCGGGAGGTTTGTAGGGAGCTAGGATATGCGCAATGCAAACACGTCGCGATCATAGCTGCTGCCGATCACGACAACCGCTCCAAAACCGGATTCGTGACCAAATTGCCGCCGGGCTGTGAATGTGCGCACAAAAACGTCTGAAAGGCCTGAATTCTCGACCAGTATCCGGCGAAAACTGTCGTGCGGAATGTGTAGCACTTCCCCCGCCTGCCCCATGCGCACCTCCACCAGCGATGCCTGTCCGGTGAGTACCGTAATGTCCCCTGCAAACTGGCCCGCCTCCATCCAGCCCAGTCTCTTCTGGCCCTCAGGGGTTTGTGCAATGATATCGGTGTAGCCCGACAGCGTGACCAGACAGTCGACATCCCGGTCGCCTTCGCGAACCAGAAGATCGCCTTCTTCGTGGCGACGAACCTCCCCATAGGCCTTCAGCTCTTGAAGTTCGGTAGGGGAAAAAGTGAAATTTACGTCCGGGGGAGGTACTGCCATATCTGCGAATCCATAGGCGGGATAGCCAGATCAGCAGGTTATGACGGGAGCGGGATTTTGCAACCCCCTCCTACGGCAATTGGACCGGATTGATCGACAGCACCACCTGCCAATACTAATCATTGGAAACGGGACGAATATATCCAATAAAGCCCCGAAACTTTCTGGAGAGAGAAAATCATGCGTTATCCGAAGTTGCTTGAGCCACTGGATCTGGGTTTCACCACAATCAAGAACCGGGCGATCATGGGATCCATGCACACCGGACTGGAAGAGATGGACGGTGGTTTCGAGCGCATGGCGGCCTATTTTGCCGAACGCGCGGCCAATGATGTCGGCATGATTATCACCGGTGGCATCACGCCCAATGAAGAAAGCGGTCCCAATGGCGCGCGTATGTCGAACGAGGAAGAAGCGGCGAAGCACCGGCTTGTGACCGAAGCGGTTCACGAGGCTGCCCCGGATGTGAAGATCTGCATGCAGATCCTCCACCCGGGACCGCTCGCCAACAATCCCAAAATGGTCGCGCCATCCGCCGTGCGCTCACGCATTGCCCGGCACGCGCCCAACGAACTGGACAAGGCCGGCATCCAGAAACAGATTGACGATCATGTCCGCTGCGCCCTGATGGCCCAGAAAGCCGGCTATGATGGCGTCGAGATTATCGGTTCCGCCGGCTATCTGATTTCCACCTTCCTTGTCCGCAAGACCAATTTGCGCGAAGACGAATATGGCGGTTCCTACGAGAACATGATGCGCTTTGCGCTGGAGATCGTTGAGCAGACCCGGGCCGCGGTCGGCAAGGACTTCATCCTCATATTCCGTATTGCGGCGATGGACATGCTGGACGGCGGCATGAGCTGGGAAGAAATCATCACGCTCGGCAAGGCTTTGGAAAAAGCGGGTGTCAGCATCATCTCCACTCACTTCACCTGGCACGAAAGCGCTGTGCCGACCATCGCCACCATGGTTCCACGCGCCGCTTTCACTTCGGTCACAGGACGGCTGCGGAAGGAAGTCAATGTGCCGGTCATCACCTCCAACCGGATCAACATGCCGGATGTTGCGGAGGAAGTGCTCACTCGCGGTGATGCCGATCTGGTGTCCATGGCGCGCCCGATGCTGGCGGATGGCGCATTCATGCGCAAGGCGATCGAAGGCCGCGAGGACGAGATCAATACCTGCATCGCCTGCAACCAGGCCTGCCTGGATCATACGTTCTCGGGCCAGCTGACAAGCTGCCTCGTCAATCCGCGGGCCTGTCACGAAACCATGCTCAACTATCTGCCGACCGAAAATGTCAAACGTATAGCTGTCGTCGGCGCTGGGCCGGCAGGCCTCGCCTATGCCACCGTTGCCGCAGAGCGAGGCCACAAGGTCACGCTCTATGAGGCCGCTGCGGAAATTGGCGGACAATTCAATTTGGCAAAAACCATTCCTGGCAAGGAAGAGTTTTACGAGACGCTGCGCTACTATGGACGGATGATCGAGGTGCTCGGCATCGACCTGCATCTGAACACCCGGGCCGATGCTGCCATGCTCAAGGAGCAGGGATTTGATCATGTCATCGTTTCCACTGGCATCAAACCGCGAACACCCGATATTCCGGGTATCGATCATGCGAATGTCGCCGGCTATATCGACGTGATCACCGGGAAAAAGCCAGTGGGCAAGAAAGTGGCGATTATCGGCGCTGGCGGGATCGGCTTCGATGTTTCCGAACTGATTAGTCATTCCGGCCCGTCGGGTGCCTTGGATCGGGATGTGTTCGCAAAGGAATGGGGCGTGGATTTCGAAAACCATCCCCGCGGCGGCGTGACCGGGGTCGAACCAGAGGTGGCAAAATCGGATCGCGAAATCACCTTGCTGCAACGCAAGGACAGCCGGGTCGGGGCTGGTCTCGGCAAAACCACCGGCTGGACCCACAGACTGGCCCTCACCAGACGCGGTGTGGGCATGATGAACGGCGTCTCATATGAGAAGATTGACGATGACGGCCTGCATATCCTGCAAAGCGATGGTCAGCCGCATCTGATAGAAGCCGATACCGTCATTATCTGCGCCGGCCAGGACCCCCTGCGAGATCTGTATGACGAACTGGAATCCGCAGATCTGTCTGCGGATTTAATCGGCGGAGCATATGAGGCCAAGGAACTGGACGCCAAAGCCGCGATCAATCAGGCCAGCCGCATGGCTGCGGAAATCTGAGCTGGCCAACCACCACGGATTTTCAGCCTGATGCCGGGTGAGGAGCAATAGCCGCAGATCATACGGCATCGATGCGAGCAGTATGTGCTACCGTGCGATGTCCATCTCTTCGATCAGGGCATCCGCGCCATCAACCTTGTCCATGGCCCACAGCATATAGCGGGAGTCCACATGAATGGTACGGGTGGTTCTCGTGTCGAAATCCCAGTCGGAGTTGACGCTTTCAAACGTGCCGTCAAAGAGCAGTCCGACCAGTTCTGCCCGGGCGTTGAGCGTTGCCGAACCGCTGTTGCCGCCGGTTGAATCGAGATCCGTCAGGAAATTCACGGGAACGGAATTCAGACTATCCAGCGCATAGGGGCCATAATCACGGGCTGCGATCAGCTCAAGTTGCCGGGCTGGAGAGTTGAAGGGTTCCTTGCCGGTATCCTTGGCCGTAATGCCTTCCAGCGTCGTGAACGGCAGATAAGCCAGCCCGTCACGCGGACTGCCTCCGAGGACCTTGCCATAGGTTATGCGCAATGTGCTGTTCGCGTCTGGATATGTCAGTTGACCCTGCTCGCGCTGCCATTCGGTAATCGCTTTCATGTAGGCAGGACGGAGAGCAAGCGCGCGCCCGGCCCGTTCTTCACTTTCCGTCTCCAGCTTGCGGCCATAGTCGTACATCTTGACAGCGAGCTGCATGAACGGGTCGTCGCTCGCTTCCAGTTGCGCTACGGAGGCATCCATCAGTGCCAGGCGTGTCTCGCCCTCGCCGAGCCTGGTGCTGGCATAATAGCGTTCCACAATATCCGGCAGATCTTCGGCTCTCGTATTGGCGCTCAGTCCCAGTGCAGCGTCGAATTCCGATACCCGCTCCTCTTGGGGTTGCTTGAGATACCCGCTCAGGAAAAGCACCCATTCCGCTTTGTCGACAACCGGATCATAGCGCCGGTCAATGACTTCCAGCCCCTGCCGGAAAAATGCCATGTCGCGATCCTGATATCCGGGTTCGCGTTCTGCATTCGGTTTTTGGCGCTCATTTGCCAGCCGGTAGATCCGGCGGGCGGCCGAAAAAAGCTGAGGACGAGAGACGTTGTTGTACCAGAAATTGCTTCGGGCAGCCTTGGCCGACTCTTCGGAAAGTGACACCAGCGATGATATCGCCTCGCCATATTCGGCACGCGAGGTGTCAGCAGCGATCCAGCTCGACAGTCCGGATTCCCGCGTCCGGCGACGATCAACCAGTCCCACCCGCCGGGCACCTTCCATCTGACCGCGCAAATTTTTCTCGAAATTGTTGAGCCCTGCGAGGCGCGATTCATATTTGACCCTGGCATCCGATCCATCCGGAGCGGCGCTCTCGATCGCCTTGATCCAGTCCTGCAGCAATATCGCGAATGTCGGATAGGTCCAGTTGAACGTGTTTTCCACCTCGGCCAGCAGCGTATAGCGATTGGTGGAACCGGGATATCCGGCGGCCATGACGAAATCACCATCTTGCAGGCCGGAAGCGCTTACTTTCAGGTGGTGTTCGGGCTGGTAAGGGACATTGGCCTTGTCGAAATCTGCGGCCGATCCGTCTGGCGCGACATAGGCGCGATAAAAGGCAAAATCCCCCGTATGACGCGGCCATTGCCAGTTATCGATGTCTCCGCCATATTTGCCAATGGCATCTGCAGGAGCATAGACCAGTCGCACGTCCCGCACTTCCAGCCGCTTGATCAGCTTGTATTGCGCGCCACCATAAAAACTTGCGACCTGGCAGCGGTGCCCTGCATCCTCTTCGCACTCGGCGGTGATGTCCTTGCTGCGCTGCTCGACAGCGGCATATCGCGCAAGCGGCTGGAGATCCGTCGTTCCTTCCCGAATCCGTCCCGTTATGTCCGTCACCTGCGTCGTGACATAGATGCGGGAGCCGGGTGCAGCGGGAAGCTCATCCGCCTTTATCGATGCAAGAAACCCATTCTTCAGGTAGTTTTTTTCAGCCGTTGAATTAAACTGCACCGAACCGCGGGCACAATGGTGATTGGTAACCACCAAGCCTTCTGGCGAAACGAAACTGGCCGAACAATTGCCCAGTGAGACGATGGCTCCCATCGGAAATCCGGTAAGGTCGGCCAAGGCGTCAGGCGCGATTTCTATACCCGCGTCCCTGAGTTCGTCACTCACTTCCTGCAGTTGATCAGGGGTGAACATTCCCTCTTTGGCCCAGCCAGGAGTAGCCAGAAGCGGGACAACAGGCCTCCAGTCCGTCTTTTCCGGTGTCATTGATCACCTCGCTGATCAATTCGCTAAATACGACCGTAATTACGACCCGAACGGCCTTCGCTTTGTGGCTGCCTATAGCGCCATAGCTCTGGGCGTCTTCATCGTCTTCACTTTCATA
>JBCBZY010000014.1:0-19829 GCA_039815115.1 Pseudomonadota bacterium
AGCAAGGCTGCGGAAAAGATATTGAACGGAACCCCGAGCGCCAGGTCGCAACTGCGTTGCTGGAGCAAGGCCGACAGCTTCCCGTTCGCCACATAGAACTGATAGGTCTTGTGACAGGGCGGCAAGGCCATCTGGTCCAGTTCGGCAACATTCCAGCCGGTAAAGATGTGCCGGCGCGATCCGGGATTGTTGCGTATCCCGTCGACCAGCAGCGCGATCTGGTTGATGCCCTGTTCGGCCTTGCGGTAGAGTCCTTCCTCAACCGGTTCATAAACCGGCCAGTCGACCCACTGCTTGCCGTACACCGGGCCAAGGTCACCCCATTTAGCCGCAAATTCCGCGTCATCGATGATCCGCCGTTCAAAGCTGTCGCGGTCGATTTCTTCACCCGTTTCCCGGCGATATTTGTCGAGCGGCCAGTCGGTCCAGATATGGACCTTCTGCTTGACCAGCTCACGGATATTGGTGTCTCCGGTTAGGAACCACAACATCTCCCGCGCCGCGGTTTTCCAGTAGACCCGTTTCGTTGTCAGCAAGGGGATCGCATTGTCCGAAAGATCGAAACGCATCGTCGCGCCGAAAATCGCCCGGGTCCCGACGCCGGTCCGGTCCACTCGCTCGTCGCCGCTTGTCCAGATATGGCGCATCAAATCGAGATATTGCTGCTCATAATGGGACTGGTCGAATTGCGGTTTGGGAATCACAGAGTTTCTCCGTCGGTCTGGTCTGCAACGCTATACGCCGCCGGATCGATGCTCAACCGGTGAGTGCAATTTTCTTGGGCTTGATCAACCCGTCCGACCCTCCTATGGAGCGGGGGAAATGACAGCGGAAACCGCCGTCGGGAAGTAGCTCAGCCTGGTAGAGTACTGCCTTCGGGAGGCAGGGGCCGGAGGTTCGAATCCTCTCTTCCCGACCATTTCCTTTCTTCACCACCGGAAATGTGTCGTCAGACCCGGGCCGACAGATCGACGCCCGGCGAGCGCTTGACCTCCTCCATCACGGGAAAAGTCGTTGTCTGGTAAACACCCGGAAGACTATTGATGCTGTCGGTCAGGATCATGCGATATTCTTCCATATTCCGGCAGCGGACCTTCAGCAGATAATCATAACCGCCGGCCATCATGTGGCACGACTGGATCGCATCCATTTTGCGTACCGCACGATTAAACTGCTCGAGATGCCGCCGGCTCGTCCCTTCCAGCTTCACCTGGATGAACACCACATAATTTTTGCGGATCATGCGCATGTTGAGCCGCGCGTGATATCCGGTGATGAACCCTTCATCCTCCAGCCGCCGCAGACGGATCTGACACGGGGTACGGGACAGTCCAACCCGTTCCGAAAGATCGGCCAGCGAGATCTTCCCGTCCGCCTGGACCGCGTCCAGAATTCGCCAGTCATGCCGGTCCAATTTTCTTTCTTCCGTCATATCGCGATACCAATATCCTGTTTTATAGAAATATATTAGATATTATTTCTCCATCTTGCCCGAAGTCGATCTGACCTGTCCAGAGCAAACTGCTAGATATTGGTCATGAACCAGCATCGCAAAATAGACTCTGCTTCGGATGAATTGCGCGGCGCAATCGCGCGCGTTACTCTGAAGGACGAAGAAACGCTGTTCGGCGAACTGTCCGACTATCTGAACCTTGACGACACGAGCTGGCAACAGATCTCGGACCGCAGCCGCGACCTCATCAACAGCTTGCGATCAGATCAGGCGCAACCGCTGATTGACCAGTTCCTGACTGAATATGGATTGTCGAACGACGAGGGCGTGCAGTTGATGCGGCTCGCCGAAGCCCTGTCCCGCACGTTAGATTCTTGCACGGCTGATGAGCTGATCCGGGACAAGATCAGCGGCAGAAACTGGCTGGCACATACCGGCGGCGGTCGATCTCTGCCGATGCGCATATCGGGGCATGCGCTGAATCTTGTCGACAAGTGGCTGCGCTGGTCAGGCGAACCACGGCCCCTGCCCCTCCGGCAGATCGGTCAATTGGGCAATGCCGTGATCCGCGCCGGAACTCGCGCCGCGATACGCGCCCTTTCCGGGCAGTTTGTGTTCGCCGAAACACTCGAAAAGGCATTGGGCCGAGCCGGGAAATATGGCCGGAAAGGTTATCTGTTCTCGTTTGACATGCTGGGAGAAGCGGCGCGCACACAAAGCGATGCGGAAAGCTATTATGGCGCCTATGTCCAGGCGCTAGACAAAGTTTGCGCCGATGCCCGGTCTGATGATCCGCGGCTTAATCACGGGATCTCGGTCAAGCTCTCCGCCCTGCATCCGCGTTATGAATTTGCTCAGGCCGAAGTAGCTGTCCCGAAGATTGTCGACCTGCTGGTCCCGCTGGCTGTGAAAGCCCGCAAGGCCAATGTCCAGATCACCATTGATGCCGAGGAAGCCGAGCGGCTCGATATCTCGATGGACGTCCTGTCTGCGCTCATCTCCCGTCCCGAGCTCCAAGGCTGGCATGGTCTCGGCTTTGTCGTGCAAGCTTATCAGCGGCGCGCGATGCCACTGCTCGACTGGCTGGCGGAACAGGCGGAGCTTCTCGGAGCGCCGCTGTATATTCGCCTGGTCAAGGGCGCCTATTGGGACAGCGAAATCAAGCGGGCCCAGGAAATGGGGCTGGAGAGCTATCCGGTCTTCACCCGCAAGGAGATGACCGATCTCAGCTATCTTGCCTGCGCGAAAAAACTGCTCGCCCATCCCGACCAGTTCAGCCCGCAATTTGCCACCCACAACGCCCATAGCGTGACCGCGATCCGGGCCCTTGCCGGAAACCATCGTGATCTGGAATTCCAGCGCCTTTTCGGCATGGGACAGCAATTGCATGACACGATCCTGGCAGAGCCCAATATCATCAGCCGTATCTATGCGCCGGTCGGCACCCAGAAGGACTTGCTGTCCTATCTTATCCGGCGACTTCTGGAGAACGGCGCCAACAGCTCCTTCGTCAATAAACTGGCCGATCCCAAGATTGATGCATCCCTGCTCTCCCGCGATCCGGTCAGCAGCCTCAAAAAGCAAGACGACGTCCCCAACGCGAATATTCCAGAGCCACGAAAATATCTGCGCAAGCAACGCAACAGCGCGCACGGCCATGATCTGTCTAATTCATTGGATCGGGAAGGTTTTGCGGACGGCATCCGCTTAGCTGCCAACCAGACCAACAGCGCTGCACCGCTGATTGCCGGACAGCGTCATGACGGCAGCAGGAACGAAGTGCGGAATCCCGCATTACACAGTGAAATCGTTGGTGAGGTTCTGGCAGCAAGTGTGGAAACGGCTGAAGCAGCGGTCGAAACCGCCCATGCTGCCCTTCCCGGTTGGTCCAGCCAGCCTCCCGCCGAGCGTGCGGACATATTGGATCGCGCAGCAGATCTGCTGGAAAAGCAGGCCGACATTTTCCACGATCTGGCTATCCGGGAGGCTGGAAAAACCTGGCAGGATGCCATCGATGAAGTGCGCGAAGCGGTCGATTTCTGTCGCTATTATGCTGCCCAGGTTCGGAATAATTCCTTTGCAGAACGACAGGCCCTTGGTGTGGTTGTCTGTATCTCGCCCTGGAATTTCCCGCTCGCGATTTTCCTGGGTCAGGTTGTTGCATCACTCGCCGCTGGTAACACGGTCGTCGCCAAGCCGGCCGAACAAACCCCGCTCATCGCGTCGCAGGCCGTCCGGCTGTTGCACGAAGCAGGCGTTCCGCCAGATGCCCTCAACTTCGTTCCCGGCGACGGTGCTGTGGTTGGGGACCGGCTGATCGCGAACCCGAAAACCGCCGGCGTATGTTTTACCGGTTCGACCGCAACAGCCAAACGGATCGCAGCCAGGATGGCGGAAACCGGCCGAGCCACCGCCCCGCTAATCGCCGAAACCGGCGGTATCAACGCCATGATTGTGGACTCGTCTGCCCTGCTTGAGCAAACGGTGGATGCGGTCATTTCTTCGGCATTTCAGAGCGCCGGTCAGCGTTGCTCGGCGCTGCGTGTCCTGTGCGTGCAGGAAGACATTGCCGATGACATGATCAGGCTTCTGCGCGGTGCAATGGAAGCTTTACGTATTGGCAACCCGGCATCACTGGCGACAGATATTGGTCCGGTCATCGACGCCGCTGCGCAAGCAAATATTGCAGATCATATCCGGCATCTGGAGAATTCTGCGCACAAGATAGGAGAGACACCGGCGACATCTCTGCCGGACGGAACCTATATTGCCCCCATAGCTTTCGAACTGAACAATTTCACCGATCTGCAGCGCGAGATTTTCGGGCCGGTTCTGCATGTCGTCCGGTTTCCGGCCAGTGAGAAAATGCAGGTGATCGAGCAAATCAATGCCAGCGGTTATGGTTTGACCATGGGTGTGCAAAGCCGGATCGACACGATTTGTCGCGACATGGCGAAACGCGCCAGGGTGGGCAATATCTACATCAATCGCAACCAGATCGGAGCTATTGTCGGTGTCCAGCCGTTCGGCGGAGCCGGTTTGTCAGGCACGGGCCCCAAGGCCGGCGGGCCATTATATCTCAATCGGCTCAGCAAACCTCCGAAAGATGGTGCAAGAACGGAATTTCATCCGAAAAACGGCCCGTCCGACACATCTACCGCGAAAACCGATGATTTCGGCAAGCTGGTGGCGCGAGGCATGGCGGCCCGCGAAAAATGGAACGGCCGATTGCCGGCTGAGGACATTCCGGAAATGCTGGCAGATGTCCCGGACAGCGAGTGGAGCGCATTACTGGAAGAGGAATCCCGCCCGATCCGCCAGTTCGTGGCCGCCGAGACCGTCCTGCCCTCGCCTGCTGGAGAAACCAACCGGTATCATGTGCATGGACGGGGTCTGATTTTGTCTCTCGCTGAACCCGGAGAGGCCATCATCGCCTGCAGCCGCGCGATACTCTCTGGCAATGCTGTAATTCACATCAACCGCACCGATCAGGGTGGCGAGGGTCCGGCAGATTTTGACATATTTGGTCAAATCATAGGCGATCCGGACATCCTCCAGCTTGCCACCCTTTCAGACACTAATGGCTTGCGGGACATTCTGTTGAACCAGCCCATCGACGCCGTCATCATTGATGCAAGCAATCCGGATCTTGCGGAATTCGGATCAATTCTGACCCAAAGATCCGGCGCAATCATCCCGATTTTGCATCCCGATGACAGTTGGGATCGCCATGTTCACGAACAGACCGTGACGGACAATATTGCGGCCGCCGGCGGGGATGTAAAATTGCTCAATGCCTGAGCCGTCAATCGGGTGGACAGATTTGCCGACCGATCCTGCACAAAACCGGCATTTTTAGCACCAAGTCAGTGTTAACCTTATTTTGATTATCGGAATGTAGTGCCACCATATGACAACGCGCGTTCTTATTGTGGATGACAGGACGAAAAATCTCCGGATTTACGCACAGTTTGTGACGATAATGGGGGAGAAATACTCCGCCGTTACGTTTGCCGATCCCGTGGAAGCGCTGCACTGGCTGCGCAACAACAGCGCAGATCTGCTGATTGTCGACTACCGGATGCCGCAAATGAACGGTGCGGAATTCATCAAGAAAGTCCGCTCGATGTCGACCGGCAATGACGTTCCGGCGATCGTCATCACCGCCCATCAGGACCGCGAATGCCGTCTGTCCGCGCTGGATGCCGGCGCTACCGACTTCCTGCAGAG
The DNA here is from genome assembly GCA_039815115.1 of Pseudomonadota bacterium. Taxonomy (GTDB): domain Bacteria; phylum Pseudomonadota; class Alphaproteobacteria; order Sphingomonadales; family Sphingomonadaceae; genus Parasphingorhabdus. The sequence goes on from JBCBZY010000014.1 coordinate 5,684, forward strand.
CCCGGTATCTCATGTCGAGTTCTGCAATCGGGCCATGTCCCTTCTGAGCAAGAGCGAGAAGAGCGTCAATCTGCGCCAGCGCGCTTCGGAGATTGAACGCAAGCATGCCGCTGTCGGGGAACAGGTTGAAGACACCAATACCGGCAAGAGCATGCTGGAACAGATTATCGACACGATCCCGATCATGATCAATGCGACGGACCGGTCGGGCAAGTGCCTGTTCACCAACGCCTATCAGTCCGCCCTGTTTGACAAGACACCGGATGAAATGGTGGGTCACGAGTTCAGCGATTTTCTGGAACCACAGCTCAAACGGAATTCAGACCGGCGCAATGATATTGTCCTCAAGTCCGGACAGGCCATTCCGCACTATGAGGAAAAATTCACCAGCGATGGCGTGGATCTGATCTTCCACTGTAACAAGTCACCGCTGCTCAATCACAAGGGCGAGACCATTGGCGTTCTGACCACGGCAGTGGACATTACGGCCCGCAAGTTTGCCGAAGAGCACCGGACACATCTCGCGTTGCACGACATGCTGACCGGCTTGCCCAACCGGGTATTGCTCGCGGAAAAAGTCCGGACGGCGATCGAAACCTGCACAGATGGCGAAGAAGAGGCCGCATTGCTGCTGCTTGACCTCGACCGGTTCAAAACCATCAACGATACCCGGGGCCATCACACCGGCGACACGTTGCTGCGCGAAGTTGCCGAGCGTCTGACTTCCATCCTGGGTCCCAATGATTTTGCTGCGCGCATCGGCGGCGATGAATTTGCCATCATCCTCAACAATATCAGTGGTGCCGAAACGATCAATTCACGCTGCCTCAAGATTCTCTCGGCGATCAATGAACCCTATTCGATCAGCGGTGTCGACCAGGTCATCGGCGCCAGCATCGGCGTCAGTCTGATCCCGGCGGACGGCAATGAATATGAAGAATTGCTGCGCATGGCAGACCTCGCCATGTATGACGCCAAGGCCAATGGCCGCAATTGTCATCGCTTCTTCTCGGAAGGCATGAACCAGATCGCGCAGGCCAATGCCGCACTGGAGAACGAACTGCGCGATGCCATCGCGCAAAAACAGTTCGCGCTGGAATATCAACCAATAGTCGATGCGAAGACGCTCGACTATGTTGGTCTCGAAGCCCTGATCCGTTGGGATCATCCGAAAAAGGGCCGCTTGCTGCCTCAGCAGTTCATCCAGGTCGCGGATGATACCGGCCTCATGGATATTCTCGGCAAATGGGTCATCGCCGAAGTCTGCCGCCAGATCCGGGTTTCCGAAGAAGACGGCATCATTCTCCCGCGCGTAGCGATCAACGTGTCTCCGCGTCAGTTCCAGAATCACAATGTCTGCGAAGAAATCCTGCGCAATATCGAGGAAAATGGCATCGCGCCTTCCAAGATTGTCGTGGAGATTACCGAGGAATTGCTGCTCGACAATAATGAACGCGTCAGCAACACGCTGAACAAGCTGCGCAATGCCGGGGTCGGCATTTCGATCGATGATTTCGGGACCGGATATTCTTCACTGCAATATCTGCGTGACCTGCCGGCCAACTGCCTCAAGATCGACCGGACTTTCATTTCTCGGATCGAACATTCTGCAGCCGACCGGGCAATTATCGGAACGATCGCTCACCTCGCCCACGCGCTCGACATGCGCGTGATTGCCGAGGGTGTGGAAAATGATGCACAGCTGGAGCTCCTCAAAGTATCGGGTTGTGACGAGATACAGGGCTTCAAGATAGCCCGGCCACAAAGAGCAGAGAATCTGCCAAAACTGTTTGAAAATTCAGGCTTTGGAACCGCCCGGTCCGCTGGTGGATCATAGTCATGCTGACCAGCAAACATGCCGGAACGGGGAAATCCGGCAAACATCATTCACACCGGCATAACGGCCATCGCGGACACAAGGGGCACCATGCCGGACTGGGTCGTGCCCAGGACCGCGAACATGAGATGATCATCAACCGGATCGTGTTGATCATTATCGCGTCCTCGATCGCCTGGTTTCTCGATGCCGCACCCAATATCATGATGGTTTTCCAGATCCACTTCATGGTCAGCCTGATGATTGCGATTGCCTACCGGTTCGACCGGCGGCCCAGCACGGTGCGCCGCCTGGCGGGCATCATAAATGACTTCGGCGCAGGAACCTATTTGTTCCACATCGGCGGTTCCGGTCTGGCGGCGCTCTATCCGATCTATCTCTGGGTCATCCTGGGATATGGTTTTCGCTTCGGCATCCGCTGGCTTTTTGTGGCCACCGGTCTCGCCACCCTGTCTTTCGGCTGGACTGTCTATAACGTCCCCTACTGGCAGGAGAACCTTTCGCTTTCGATCGGGCTGCTGCTCGGACTGGCGGTTATTCCGTCCTATTGTTCGACCCTGATCACGAGTCTGTCGCAAGCGAAGGAAGAGGCGGAAGCGGCCAACAAGGCGAAAAGCCTGTTCCTCGCGAGTATCAGTCACGAGCTGCGCACACCGCTCAACGCGATTATCGGTTACGGTACGCATCTGCTCGGCATGAAAATGCCGGAGAGCCAGCAACAGATGATCAGCACCAGCGTATCTGCCGGTCGCCACCTGCTGCACCTGATCAACCAGCTGCTCAGTTTCGCCAAGTCCGACTCCCAGGAGGAGATGCCGGAACCGGTCGACTTCTCGATTGTCGAACTGCTCACCGACGTCCGCGACATCATGCAGATTGCAGCCGAGGAAAAGGGCCTGATCATCCATCTGCAGGCCGAACCGATGAGCGACCGGATTGCCGTTGGACAAGTCGATCATATCCGCAATATCCTGATCAACCTGACCAGTAATGCGGTCAAATTCACCGACAGCGGCTTCGTTCTGCTGAAATGCGGATATGAAGAAGACAAGGATGGAAATATCCTGTGGTGCTCGGTTGCAGACACCGGCCCCGGCATTGCCGAAGAGGCCCAGGAACGCATCTTCGAGGTGTTCCAGCAGGCGGATGAGTCCGTGATCAGCAAATTCGGTGGTACCGGTCTGGGTCTCGCTATCTGTCGTCAACTGGCGCAACAAATGGGCGGCGATGTTGCCCTTGCAAGTAAAGCCGGAGTCGGTAGCGTATTCACCCTGTCCTGCCCGATCGTTTTTGCCGAGGGCAATCCGGCGGAAGCGGTCTCAAATGACGTCCATATCCTGTCACTCGGAACCGGTCCGGACGTTCCGCAAATAGAGAATTCCGACGACCAGTCTGTCCGCATCGACCATGTCCGGCTTTTGCCTGGCACCGACATCCTGCATCTCCTTCAAGAGCGGAATCTGGGCGAATATGATCTGGCCGTACTGGAGAGTGAATTCGCCGCACAATATGACGAAGAGCACGCACTCTGGACCCGGTTCAGGGAAGCAAAACTGCCGCCAGTCCTGTTGTCGGGCTCCGGCAGCCGGGATCTTGAAGACATCGAACTTCGTGCAGCCTTTGCCTCTGTTCTGCCATCTACCCCGGACTTTGAAACCATCCGTAGCGTGGTCCAGATCGGTTGCTCGTTCAACCGCAGCCTGAAGTCTGCGGGCGAGATCACCGACAACAGCCTCCTCGAGGTAGAAGCGCAACGCGTACTGGTTGCCGATGACAACCGCACGAACCAGATGGTCCTCGAAACGATCCTCAGCAATGCGGGTCATCAGGTCACAGTGGTTCCTGACGGAGAAAAAGCACTGGACGCGCTCGAAAACGAAGCCTTTGACATCGTCTTCCTCGACGTGAACATGCCGCGTCTCGGCGGCATTGAATGCTGCAAGATGTGGCGCCAGATCGAAGGGGCCCGCGCCCATATTCCGATTATCGGTCTGACCGCTGACTCCACCGAAGAAACAGAAAAACGATGCCTGGATGCAGGAATGGATCTCCGATTGACCAAGCCGGTCGAAGCCGGACCACTGCTGGAAACCATCGCGCGTCTGACCAAAAGCGAAACCAGCACGGATCTTCCCGGCAGTACTGACGATCCATTTGGAAGAGTCGCCCGGATTGACGACAATGCAGCTTCCGAAAAGCCAGTGTCCATTGATCCCAGTCAGCTAAACTATCTGCGGTCCATCGGTGATGGCGATTTTGTCCAGTCAATCATTGAGGCCTATCTTGAAGATACGGCTACAATCATGGAAGCCCTCGACAAAGCTGTATCCGCCGGGAATATCGATGAATTTCGCTTCCACGCCCATGCTTTCAAGAGCGGCGCTAACAATGTCGGTGCAGTCATGTTGTCAAAAATATGTGCTCGGCTCGAAGTGATAACCGAACCGGACTTTGCCGCACATGCGGAAGAGCATCTGGAACTGGTGAGAAGCGAAGTCGGTCAGATTACAGAATATTTTCGGAACATGGAAAGTGAACCAGAGCCCGGCGCCGGAGATGGCGTTGGTGATGGGGATGGTGACGAGCTTCGCCAGTCAGGCTGAACATTTGGTCAAACGGCGCGCAGTGACCGCTGAATGCGGCGCTCTTGTGCCAGCGCCAGCCGCTCCATTTTCCTGACGTCGGCATCTTCCAGATACAGCGCCGTTTCTGCCCACATGTCCGTGACCTCAAGCAATTCGTCGAGACTGACCGGATTGGTGATCCTGCGCGCCCGATAGACCGCGCGCTCCGCATGGAAACGTTTTTCGTTGCGTTTTGTGTAATCGATGATCGCTGCTTCGCCTTCGCCATCTTCGGCGAGAATGTCGACAACGCCCATTTCATAAAGTTCTTCAGCCGAAAACAGCTTGCCTTCCAGAATGAACCGCTCGGTGTCCTGACGGCCCAGACGCTGCCGCAAGAAACTATATGCCCCCATGCCCGGGAACAGGTTGAAGAGGATTTCGGGAAGGCCAAGCCGCGCACTTTTTTCCGCTACAATGATGTCGAAGGCCAGCGCATGTTCGAACCCGCCGCCCAGCGCATCACCCTGGACCAGCGCCATCGTGATGATCGGCGCACCAAAGCCGGTGCTGTTGGCGTGCTGCATGTGGACGCAGGTGCGCGCATATTTCCGAAGTGCCCCGAGATCACGCCGCCGGATACAGTCTGCGAAATGTTTCAGATCACCGCCGAGATTGTAAATTCCGGGAGTCCGCGAACCACAAACAAAATAGCGCAAGGGGTCGCGGCTGTTGGCAACGTCAAATCCGTAATTGGTATTGATCCAGTCCTGCACCAGTTGAATCTCGTCGCCCAGTTCATAGGTATAGCTGGGTCGCGATTTCTGGTTCATGAAGCACCAGAAAATCTCGTCTGAGCGATCAAACCGCACTTCGATTTCATTGAATTTCTGGTCGAGAATATCCGAACCGTAAACCGGGTCTGACTGGATCAATGACTCGGTCGTGTCAAAGAGCGCATTCTGCTCCCGATCATTGGCTGCCCGACCCCTGAATTCCATATCTACTCTCCACATCATGGGATGATCGACGAAACTTTTGCCTATCATTTCCCAATCCGGTTGTAAGAGAATTTTATGGGCCGCCCCAAAAAGAAGCAAGCAAAACTGCATGTGTTGACCAGCATGCTTAACCCCATCGAATATATTCTTATCTTTGCGTCGGTTAGCACAAATTTGGGGCGTTAATATTCGTTAACAGGCCCGTTTTGGTCCAAATTGCAGGACGCGCCGCTTGCCACTCCCGGCCAGAGATCGCCAAAAGCGGTTGCAAATGTTTCCAGTTCAGCCCGCGTCCGACTCAGCACCTGCCGACGCCCGGATCAGACCGCGGTAGGCCTGAACCGCCGAACGATTGCCCTTGGTCACTTCAAAAACATCCTCGGCAATTGGCATCACCACGCCATGTTCTTTCGCCAAAGCGATAACTGTCGGCGCGCTTTTGACGCCCTCGGCGACCATCAGCATATCGTCGATAATCTCGTCAATCATGCGTCCCTTGCCCAGCTCGACGCCGACATGCCGGTTGCGGCTCAGCGGGCTGGTGCAGGTGGCGATCATGTCGCCCATTCCGGTCAGCCCGGCAAAGGTTTCCGGCCGGCCGCCCATGGCCACGCCCAGACGCGTGATTTCGGCAAGACCGCGGGTGATCAGTGCGGATCGGGTGTTGTCTCCTGCCCCCAGTCCGTCGCCCATGCCGACTGCGATTGCGATAATATTCTTCAGCACGCCTCCCAGTTCGCATCCGAGCAGGTCCGTATTTGTGTAAACCCGAAACAGACCGGAATGGAACAGCTGTTGCAGCTGCTTGACGATAATCTCGTCTTCCATCGAAATAACACTGGCGGCTGCCTGTCCCGCCATGATTTCCCGCGCAAGATTGGGTCCGGTTAGGACACCGACGGGATGGCCGGGCAGTACATCCTCGATGACCTCGGTCATCCGCTTCCCCGTCGAGAGCTCCAGGCCTTTGGTCAGGCTGATAACCGGAACCCAGGGGCGCAGATATTGCCTCGCTTCCTCAAGAACCGCCCGGAAATTGCTTGATGGGATACCCATGACCAGCACGTCAGCATCAGACACCGCTTCGCCCAGATCTCCGGTAGCCTTCAACTCCTTCGGCAGAACATTGTCGGGGAGATATTTGCTGTTGCGATGATTGGTGTTGATATCCTCAACCGTTTCCGCATCTCTTGCCCAGATTTTGATAGGTGCATTGCGGGAAACAAGCGATGCAACAGTGGTCCCCCAGGATCCTCCCCCCAGCAATCCGACGCGCAGCTTCATTATCCTCTCCCCTTTACCGGTTCCCTAACGGAACTCTTGGGATCAGACTGGCGGGATTTTCACTGTTTGGCAAGAAAAGCCAGCTGCGCGCTGGCCGTTTCTTTGGGTTTCTCGATCATCGGCACATGACCGGTCTTTTCCAAAATCATGGATTCGCTGTTCTCGATACCGTTTTCGAGGACGGCAACGCAGCTGACGTCAATGAGCCGGTCATGACGACCCCAGATAATCAAAGTCGGCGCTTTCACGTCGCCCAGGCGGTCGTTCAGTGGATCATTGATACCCGAGCCCGCAATCTGCCAGAAAATCTTGTCGAGCAGTTCCTTGTGGGCATTGGCTTCTTCAAAAAACAACTTCCGGAACTGGCCTGGCATCGCCACGGGCTTGTAGGCGACAAATTTCATCAAACGCCTGGTGTCTTCAATCGATTCCAGAGCCAGGACATTCTTTCCGCTTTCCGCAGAGACCTGCAGCTCGCTCTTGTCCTCGCCGACGACACCGGCATTGTTGAACAAGGTGAGCGACGCGACCATGTCGGGATATTCCAGGGCGAATTGCAAGGCGATGAACCCGCCCATGCTGTTCCCGCCCAAATGGCATTTCGCGATGCCCATTGCATCCAGAAATGCGGCGAGCCGGTGGCACTGGTTCGCAATGTCATAATCGCGGTCCAGCGAGCGGTCATTCTCCCCAAAACCCGGGAGATCAGGCGCAATCAGTCGGTAGCTGCCAGTGATGCGCGGCGCATAGATGGACCAGTTATCCTTGTCGCCGCCAAAGCCGTGCAACAGAACAACGGGGACACCTCCAGCAGATCCGCCCTCCAGAAAAGGCCAGACATGATCGCCAACGGCTATAGATTTCTGCGCCAGACCGCCGCGCCGCCGGAGCAGAGCCTGCAAACCGCTGTAGAGCGCTTTGGGAAAAGCGAAATAGACGATCATCATGATCGCAATCAGCGCCAATATTACATACAGGAATATCATCATGCGAACCGCCCCCGTGCCGGTCGAAATCTATTGGTCCAGTATCTTGTCGATCCAGTCAGTCATATCCGACAGCACCTGATCCTTTTCCGGTTCATTGAATATTTCGTGATACAGCTCCGGATAGACAATCAGCTTTTTCTCCGCCGACGAAATATTCTCGTCCAGAAATTGTGATCCTTCGGGCGCGGCCAGGCTGTCTTCGCTGCCGTGCAGCATCAGCATTGGCAAACGGAGCTTTCCCGCTTCCGTCTGGATCTGCTCCATGCGCTTCATCATCTCGAGGCCCAGTCTTGCGCTGATTTTCTCACCGGATACAAGCGGGTCTGCGAGATAGTCAGCCACCACCTGCGGATCCCGGCTCACTGCATTTGCATCGAGGCCAATCACCCCCATTTTTGGTGTCAGCCGTGACAGAATCTTGCTCAGCGCCTTCAATGTGGCCGATGGTTCTTCCGCTGCCTTGATCGCTGGCCCGGACAGGATGGCAGCCTGAAAACTGGACTGATGGTCCAGCAGATATGTCGCGGCGATCAGCCCTCCAAGGCTGTGACCGACCAGAATTTTCGGTAAATCGGAAAGGTCAGTCGGCATTTCAGCCAACAGGGCATCGAGGCCGTCATGATATACAGAGAATTTGGGGACAAAGCCGTTTGTTCCGGTCGATTTGCCATGCCCCCAGTGGTCCACTGCGAGGACGGCAAAGCCCCGCTTCACACAATGATCGGCAAAATAGCGGTACCTGCTGCTATGCTCATCATATCCATGGACGAGAATGATAACGGCGCGGGCCCTGGTTTCCGGCAGCCAGCTTTGCCGAAACAGACGCGCCCCTGCGGCCTCTGACCCGGGTGCCAGTGTCAAAGTCCCTTCGCTGTGGATCAAGCGATTTTCCTTTTCATCGCGCCGTCCTGGGCGTGGGCCAGTTCATGGTCATGGGCCAGTTCGGTTTCATATTCGAACAGGATCCGGTCGAGTGTCTGGCTTATCTTGGTTTGCGTTCGGACCATTTCGATCTTCGGCCAGGTTGTGCGCTCGCCCAGATCGATCAGTTCGCTGATATCCTCGACTGGCAGATTACTGAGAATCTTCGACGGACTCCAGAACATGGTCGGACGAATGATATTGATATCGCCGGTATAGTCCTGGTTGATCACCGAAAGCGTCATATTCGCGAAACTGTTGAGCCGCGGGAACAGAGACAGAGGCTTTTGCATGATCGACACATTGGCGTTGAGCCAGGCCTTCATCGTGGCCGTGGAAGCATTGCGGATCGCGGACATGGCTGTTTTTTGCTGACTGACATCACTGGCAAACGGCGTGATCAGCGGATTGGCCTGGCTGACGATATGATGATTGACACCATAGAGACGCGCCAGACGCTTGGCCGGCAGATCGTGGGTGACGGAGCCATCCACCCATTTTCGGTTGGACAGATAAGGGACACGTTCGCCCGTGTGATCCTTTGCTGCAAGAGTGACCGGCGGATAGACACCGGGAACAGCGCAGGACGCCATCACGGCTTCGCGAATATAGACATTCGGTGACGCAATCGCATTGAGAAGGCGCGATGTCTGGTGCTTCTCTGCCGGTGCGATTGAAACGTTGAGATGCCGTCCGGTCAGTTCATAGGCTTCCTGAAAGGTCAGGTCCGGCAGCATTTCCGACAGACGGGCCTCAATCTCGTGCGCCTTCATACGGTTCGAGCCGCCAAACATCCCAAAACCGCCATCATTTTGCGGTTCCGTTTCCCCCATGACGAGATTCTCTGGCTCGAAATACGGTTCGATCTCTTCATCGACATGAGTGCTGATCAGAGCACCGACAACTGAACCCCCGCTGGAGCCCGACATTATATGAGGCAGCAGACCTTGTCGCCAAAGTGCCTTGGCTACGCCGAGATGAAAGTAGAGAAATGCTCCCGATCCACTCATCAGAAACGCCGAGCGACCGTAACAATGCTGTGCCCGCCGGAAGAAGTCGAGCTTCTCCTCGAAAGGAATATCGGTCACCTTGTCGCTGGCCAGATATTCCAGCGAATTGACAATCGCATCAACATAGTCCTGGATCAGCCTTTTGGTGCCAAATCTGGCTTTTTCATGGAGACGGGCATTGCCCATGCCGTCCATGTTACCGTGAATACCTTCGTTCAGTGCATAAAGCAGCCCGGCATTGTCCTGACTTTTCCAAAGCTTGGAGAGTCGCTTCAGACGCCGGCGAATGGATTTGTGATCAAAATGTTTGCTTTCGTCGGACTTGACCCAAAGATCCACACCAGTGGCCTTGTCATGGGCCTTCGCCGCCTTGGACCATTCGCCATAGCTTTGCGCCTGGGCCATGGCCTTTTCCATTTTCAGGGTTGTATTCAAAATCATTCGCTACTCACTCACTCTGGGACCCGCTCACATGCCGGTCTTCGTCAGCACGCTTGTGCTGCTACTCTTTACGTCTCCGCTCCTTGCTATTTCTTGCCTGGTTTTGCAGTGCGCCGTGTCTTTGAGACCTTCCGGTACATCACGCCGGCATCACCTTTTGTCGCTGGCTTTTTGGCCGTCGACCGCTTCGTAGTGCCCTTTTGCGTACCCCCCTCAGGCCTGGCTTTACGTAGCTCTTCGAAACTCTTTTGGAGGCATTCCCGGAAAAACTCAATATCCGGCATGATTTTTCGGTCCGAAATGATACTGAATGAGATCGTCCCGTTGTAACTGGGTGTCGCAATAAACAGCCCCATTCCGTGCGCCAGCGGGGCCAGACCATATTGATGGGTCAGCTTCGCGCCGTTCATATATAGCTGCATTTGTGGCCCGGGAACGTTGGAAACCATGAGATTGTTCATCTTCGGCGCAAAGCGTTCGTCGGTCAAAATACGGGACAGGCCAGACATCGGCGCACCGGGTATATGCTTGGTCAGATCCGTCATGATCCGCGCGCTCAATCCCGACTTGGCCGCCTTGGTCTCCCGGGTGGTGTCGCGAATGGCCTTGAGGCGCTGGACGGGATTGGCGATATTGGACCAGATCTTGACCGTCATTGCCGAGATATTATTGCCCGGATTGGATTCCTCACCAGACCGGCTGCGCGCGTTGACCGGCGCCACAGCCACCAGAGATTCTTTCGGCAACTCCTTGTGTTTCATCAGATATTTACGCACCGCACCACTGCACACAGCCAGCACGATATCATTGATCGTCGACCCTTCCGCCAGTGCGCGCATTTTTTTGAGCTCGTTCAGGTCGAAGGTGATAGCATCAAACATTTTGTGCGGGGTGACCGACCGGTTGAACCGCGTGTCGGGAATGCTGCTGTCCCGCTCCTCACTGCTGTTGAGGAGGTTCTGCTGCGTGCTCGAGACAATGGCCGGAGCAAATTTCATCAGGGCCTGGGCTAGCTTCACTGGCGATGTCACCGTGCTGTTCACCGCGCGGTTCAGAATTTCGGATGCCGTTGGCAGTTCCGATGGCTGGTTGGTATCTTCCGGGATTGGAATGGCAGGCGTCCCCTTCGGATCGTTGTCTGAAATAGCCGCAAAGAAATGCGCACCGGAGGTCCCGTCAATCGTCGAATGGTGGATGCGCGTCAGGATCGCGTAGCTGCCCTTGGCATAGCCTGGAATATTGTCCAGTCCTTCAATGACATACATGTCCCAGAGCGGCCGGTTCATGTCGAGCGGCTTGCTGTGGTGCCGCGCAACCTGAATGCAAAACTGCCGCCAGTCGCCCGGCTCCGGAAGGCGGCTGTGCGAGATATGCGCCTCCAGATCGAAATGCTCGTCTTCCACCCAGTAGGGATGATCGATATCCAGCGGCAACCGGTAAAGCTTGCGCCGGAACATGGGAGAAACGTGCAACCGGCTGCGTATGTGCTCGATAATATCCTTGAAGCGGACCTTGCCCCCCGGCGCGGTGGACGGATCATAGATATAGACTGCCATCACATGGGTCAGATTTGTGGCCGACTGGATGTACAGAAACTGCGCATCCTGGGCGCTGAGCTGACTGATATGTCTTTCGTCGCTGCCTTCTGCCATCGTCATTCCTTTTCCATGGGGGTGTCAGTCAAATATCTTGTCGGCCAGGCTGAGAACCTCCAGCCGTGATTTCTCCATGCGCCGCGACAGGGCCCGGAACTTGCGCAGCAGCGCCTTGCGGGCAGCGATAGACTCATCCGTAGTCTCGCCGGTCAATCCCTGGCTAGCCGCCATCCGGAAGCCGTTTTCGAACAGGATCTTGCCGATCGAAGCCTCGCTGGTAATCCGGCGTAACAAGTAAAGCTGGCGTCCCTCGACCAGCGCTTCTTCCACGCAGGTCTTGCGGTCAATCACCTGCCCTTTTTCCAGACGGCACAAAATGTCCAGCACCACCGTATAGGATTCCACAAAGGGCAGAAATACCGCATGCCCGATCAGGGGCTGAAACCGGTTGGTCAGGCTTTTCAGCATCGGTCCGCCCGTCTTGAGCTTCTCCTCCCAGTCCGGACAGGCTCTGGCCAGTTCCGCTTTCAGGTTTTCGCGAAATTCCTCCTTGGAGGGGTAGAAAAACTCAAACTTGAACAGATCGCGCAGTCTTTCTGTTTCCGCCCAGAACACGTCTTCCGCTTTCTTCTCCCGATCCTCGCGCGCCTTGAGGATGGACAGTTCGACAATCGCCTTGTCGAGAAAATGGTGAATGATCGAATTGCGATAATAGCTGGCCAGCGGATGCTTGTCCGGTTCGATCCCGTAAACCGTAGTTGATCCCTTGTCATAGCGGACAAAAAGACCGCTGCTGACCAGTGTGTCGACAATTCCCTGAACCGTCTGAAGGTTTTCCGGAGCAAGATCCTGGCTGATCCGGATGTCCCTGTCCTGTGCCCATTTTACGAAGAATGTCAGCGCCGAACGCAATTCCTCTGCCGTCATCGCTCGCGGTGCCGTACCCAGCAGACACAGGCACATCAGCGAAGTCATGGTCAGCGGCGTCGCACGATTGGCTTCGACCGCCACCTCGAACGCAATTTTCGACAGATTCAACCGATCATTCGGCTCGGGCGCCTGATCAACAATGACCGGTTTGCCGAAATCGACATATACTTTGCCCATCGGCTCCCGCAGGCTTCGCAAGTAGCCGAAAAACCAGCCTAGTGATTCCGCCTTCTTCACGCGTCCGGTTTGCTCGGAAGCATATTCCTCGACATCGCGGATCAGATCGAAGCTGGTGACTACCGGAATGATATGAACATTTCGGATGTCATTGGCATTGGCACTGTCCATGACATATTTGAGCAGGCCATAACGCGGCGGCATCAGCTTTCCGAGGCGTGATCTTGTGCCCTCAAACGCCCAGGTCATGGGAAAGCGTTTTTCCAGCAAGTAACTGACATAATGCCGCAGCACGAGCTTGTAGAGCGGGTTGTTCTCGAAACTGCGGCGGATGAAGATGGTGCCGGCGCGGCGCAGCATGAAACCCAGCCCGAAGAAATCCAGATTGATCCCGCCGAACACATGCACCATCGGGAGGTCGTTCTGATAAGCCAGATCGGTTGGCGTCACCCCGTCAATATAGGTCTTGTGCGTGAACAACAGCAGCGTCGGGTGATCACGCATCGTCCGCCTCAGGCGCGCCAGTTCGTTCTTGTTGAACACGACCTCGTCTTCATAACCCTGCGACAGCATGAAGCGGTCGAGCCGGGCCTTCATGTCAATGAACAGCGCACTAGGCCGGGCAATCAGCTCCTTCATATATTTGCCGGCTTCTTCGTAAAGCGCGGTTTCCGACTTGCCGAGGTCCTCGGACAATTCGGTGACTGCCGCCCGGAATTTGGGGCTTGTGCGCAAGCTGTCCGCGACAAATTTCGGGACTTTGTAGCGCCGGCCCCGCAGGCCGCGTTCTTCGATGTCCAGAACCAGACCTGCCTGTCGCACCACGAAACGGGCAAATTCGGTTTCCCCCGGATTGTCCCCCGATATATCCTGTTGTTCAAATCGCTGGCGCAGTTCACCAATGGTCGCGGGCTGTCCAGTCAGGCAATGCGCCCGCCGCTTGTTGCGCCACAAAATCGTGCGGGCGCGAAAACTGCCCGGCGTGCGCGGATCACCGAACAGGATATGCCGCATTTGCAGCGCCCGGCTTTTTTCGAAATTGGGGATGCGCCAGGCAATCCGGACCGGAATAACCAGTGTATCTGGATCACCCTCCAGTTTCTCTTCCAGCGATTTCAACCGCAACCGCGCCCGTTCGTCAGAAATCGGCAGGCTGACCCAGTTGATCTCGCGATCAGGGCCACCTTCGGCCAGGCTGGTATGTAGCCAATCAAGAAGATAGCGACGCTCGACCCCGTTCCGGGCATCAATGACAAATAGCTTGGGCCCCTGTTTCACCAGGGGCAGCGTTCTGGCTATTGCCGCCGCTTCATCCATTGCGCCTCACTATGCTTTCCCCGCTCCCGCTTTTTTTGTCCCGGCTTTTGCCCTCGCTTTGGTCGAAGTGCGTTTGGCGG
>JBCBZY010000017.1:0-18164 GCA_039815115.1 Pseudomonadota bacterium
ATCGCTCCGCCGACCCAGCGCACCAGTCGCTGCATGATGCCCCAGTGATACAGGATCGCAACAAGCGCTGCGAAGAACACGATGACTGGCAGGGCGGCGATCAGGAAAGTATTGGCAAACGGGTTCGATTCCATCGGCCCGAACACAGTAGTGATGCCTGCTTTGGAATAGTCGAGTAATGCGATTACGCCGTCTGAAAGGAACTGGATTCCACTAACGCCCCAGGGGGTTCGCAGTACCAGCAACGCCATCAGCGCCTGCAGGGCGAAGGCAGCGCCAACTACCCTGATACTGATATTGCGCCGGGCTGTGGACAGAGCAAATGCGAACAGCAGAATAACGGCCATACCGGCCATGCTGGTCAATATTCCGCTCATGCGCACGTCGCCTTCTGATTTACCAAGTCACTGATCCTTCCGCGCCGGTATATCTGTCAGCCAGCTGATTCAGGACGTCGTCCATATCATCGGACACGACCAGTTGTTCGCGCCGGGCAGCGGACATGAATCCCTGACCCGCCACATTGTCGAGAAAATCGGTGAGTGAATTCCAGTAGCCATCGACATTGAGGAGGCCGAAGGGCTTGGCATGATAGCCCAGCGCGTTCCAGGTCCAGGCTTCAAATAGTTCATCCAGTGTCCCGATACCCCCGGGAATCGCGACAAAGGCATCGGTCAGCTCGGTCATCTTTGCCTTGCGCTGATGCATGTTGTCGACAATATGAAGTTCGGTCAGCCCGGGATGCGCCACCTCATGACTGCGCAGCATTTCCGGAATCACGCCATAGACCTGCCCGCCATTCTCGAGCACGGTATCCGCGATCACGCCCATCAGGCCAAGCTTGCCTCCGCCATAAACCAGATCGATGCCGCGCGCGGTCATCATTTTCCCCAATGCTATGGCGGTTTCCGCATAGACAGGATCATTGCCCATGCTGGATCCGCAATATACTGCCAATCGCTTCACGAATTCCCCTTTTCCCCGAGTCCGCGCCCTGCTGCGGGCGGTCGGACCATTGTCTGTCCCTTCCCACCTCCCTAACGAAAAATGTGCGCGAGTCACTATTCCTTTTTTTCAGCACTTTTTTTTGGCGCCAACCCGCGCTAGGCGTTGGAGATGACAGATCAACCAGATTCAAAACTGATTCCGCGCGGCCTTTTTGTGATGACCGTGCTCTATGGCGGCATGACAGTGATTGCCGGGGTGCTGGGCTTTAAACAGGTGGCTCTGGGACCGCTGGCGGTTGAAGCCGGGATTTTCCCGTTCCTCATGCTGGTGGTCTTGTCGAGCAGCGTTTCCCAGTTTTACGGTCGCGATCAGGCCAACAAGCTCGTGCTCTGGGGCTTTTTGCCGCTGGCCGCTTCGATATTCCTGATCCTGATCGTGCTCGGCCTGCCGCCATCCGACAAGATGCCGGTAGAGAATATCAACGCCTTTGAGACGGTGCTGAACCAGACCCCGCGGATCATGGCCGCTGGACCATTTGCCTATGGCGTTTCGCTGTTTCTCAACGTCTATATATTTGACAGACTGCGCGGCAGGGGGGGTGATGGCAACGTGGCGATGATGGTGCGCGGCGGAATAGCTTCCGCCATTTCACAGGCGATTGATTCGGTGATTTTCATCACGCTGGCCTTTTACGGAGAGTTTCCGATCGGTTCGCTGCTCGCCGGTCAAATGCTGGCCAAGGTGGTGCTGTCGTTCATCATCGTGCCGCCGCTGGTCTATGGCATGGTCAGTCTGGCAAAGGCGCTGGATGACGAATAGTCTGATCGCTCTCTGTTCGGGATTTCTGCTGATTCTGGCGGGTTGTACGGAAGCGGGTGGCAGCGACTATGAGGCCGGTATCGACAGGTCCGATGCCAATGTCGTGGCGGTCATCGGTGCCATTCACGGGCAGCACCGGCGCAGCGAGCGTTATTCTTTGCAGGTGCTGAAAGAAGCGATTGTCCGGTTTGGCCCCGATATTGTCATGGTCGAGCTTCCTCCGGAAAGTCTCGAAATCGCGGCGCGAAACTACAAGCAATTTGGGGAGGTTCGCGAAAGCCGTACCGATGACTTTCCCGAGCTCACGGATGTTGTGTTCCCGCTGCAGCAAGAGCTCGGCTTCGAAATGGTTGCAGTGGCGGCCTGGACGCGGGAAATAGCGAATGAACGGCGACAGAAGCTGCAGGAAATTGAAATTGATCCTGCCCGCGCTGCCGAATGGGAGGAGTATCAGACCGCCTTCCGAACCTATGGCCGGGCCGTGTCCGGGAAGTCTGACGATCCGCAATTTGTGCACAGCAAGGCCTATGATGATGCGGTGCGACAGCGGCAGGAGACCTATGACCGGCTGTTCGGGAAGGAGCTTGGCGCCGGGGGCTGGGAGGCCATAAACCGCGCCCATTTTTCACTGGTGGAAGCGGCGCTCGATGATCTGGATGGGCAGCAGAAACGGATCCTGATCCTCTTTGGAGCCTGGCACAAATACTGGTTTCTGGACGCACTGGACGCTCGTTCGGACATTGCCTTGATCGACGCGGCTCCGCTATTTGCCGACTAGGGCATACTCAGGCAAAAACATCGGCCAGCGTGTCCGTATCGGTGCCTTCTTTTGCGGTACGCAAATCCACATAGACTGATGCAACGCCAGCGCCTTGCAAGGCCCCGGTAATGGTGTTGGTAATCATCGTGAACAGGCCGAGGACTGTGGTCCCCATCATGCCAAAAAAGCCAAGAAACACACCGATTATCATTGAAAGCACGATGAAAATGATGACCAGAACAAAAAGCATGCCCTTCGATCCGGACGTCAGCTCCGCACTGCGCGACAGGGAATCGAATACGCCTTTGTCTTCTGTCATCATCACAGGCGTGGCCACCATCCACATCAGCAGCAATATGACGCCAGGGACAATCAGCAGCACAAATCCGAAACCAATGCCGATGGCTGTCACGATGCCCAGTCCGAGCAGAGGAAGGATATTCTGCACCGCCCTCGCGAAGCAGTCCCCCAGATTCACCTGCTTGCCGCCCAGATCATTGACCGTTGCAACAATCAGCGTCGCCTGAAGCAGGGTACCGCACAGCATCAGGGCAATGAAACCGAGACCTTGCGAGCCATAATTGGCGGTAATGCTGTATCCGCCGGCACCCGTCAGGATATTGCCCTGCATTGTCTGCAGCAAGGCATTGGGAATCCCCACAATCAGCAGGGACAGACCGAGATAGACGAAAGGATGGCGGCTGATGACGCCAAACATGTTGTTCAGCACGCGGCTGATATCCACTTTTGCATCCGGATTGGCCATGATTGTCCCCTGTTTCTATCCCCGCGCTGATCTTGCTGTCACAGATTTCAGCGAGCGTAAACCCCCTCGAAGCGATGATCTTGGCTCTTGCCCCCGTTCGGCGTTTCTGCGACATCCGGAAAGTGGCAAAGAATGCGCAAGGACAGGGCGGAAACGAAAGCGCATCTTTTGACGCCGTCTGGAAGGATGTGCGTGCCGACGAAGACATCCAGTTTGTCGCTGCCACGCCCGAGCCACCCGAGGAACCGCCACAATGGTGGACCGATTTTCTGGAGTGGTTGCAGGACGTGCTCGGACCGGTTGCCGAAGTCCTGGTCGAGTTCTGGCCCGTGCTGCGGATTCTGTTACTCGTTTTGCTGGCGGCAGGCATTCTCACATTGCTGTGGATCATTGTGGCCCCCTATGTCGAGGAATGGCGCAACCGGCCGGCTACCGATCAATCGGAAGAGTGGCGCCCGGAACAGGGCGCAGCGCGAAAGCTGCTGGAAGAAGCGGAAGCTTTGGCGGCACAGGGCCGTTTCAAGGATGCAGTACATTTGCTGCTGTTTCGCAGTATCGAGGATATCGAGAGGCGGCGGCCTGATATTCTGAGGCCGTCCAGTACCTCACGGGAAATTGGCCGTTTCGAGAGTCTCCCGGAGAACGCCCGGAACATGTTTGCGGTCATCGCCGGAGAGGTTGAGCAAGGGATTTTCGCGGGCGCGCCGATTGGCGAGAAAGGCTGGACGGTGTCCCGCGAGGCCTATGGTGCTTTTGCTCTGGCTGAGACCTGGCGGGGAGGGAAGCCGGACCAGAGGAAAGGCCGCAAGCGATGAGTGTGCAGGCTAGCCCGTTCCGCCGCAATGCGATTGCGATCATGTTCCTGGTCGGCTTTGCAGCTTTCGTGGCACTGCTTTACGGGCTGGGCACGGGAGATCGTCTGGCCTCTGGCAAAAACGGCCAGGCGCACGGCGCATCCAACAGCATTGTCGGGTACAAGGCGCTGGCCAGCATCCTGGAAAAAACGGGCACGCGGGTGGAGTATTCGCGGACACCGGCCGGGCTGGACAAACGCGGACTGCTGATCGTGACACCGGCACCCTATTCCGATTCAGAAGAACTGGAGCAGATTGTCCAGAACCGGGCTTATGTCGGTCCCACCCTGATCATTCTCCCCAAATGGAGTGTCGGGAGTCTTCCGACACTCAAAAAAGGATGGGTTCAGCGGACTGGCCTGTTTGGCGAAGAAATGGGCACCCGGATGCTCGAGGCAATTACGGTTGTCGAAATCTCCGTTCCGGAAGAGCCTGAGGAAAGGACTAATTCTGGAGTAGCTGTCCTGTCTCGTTCTGCGATTAGCACGGATGTCCCGCGACCGGCCGATCCCGTCACCATCAAGGGTGATTATATTCGCCATATAGTCACCGACCCGAAAAGCGGAGAGGCTCTCATCGCCTATGTCGATGATGGCGGCGTATATGCGCAGCTGGACAGCCTTGACGAATCGCAGATCACCGATGAAGAAGACATTGACATATCCTATTTTCCCGTCGTCATCGTGGCGGATGCGGACTTGCTCAACAATGCCGGGATGGCCGACAGGAAAACGGCCGAACATGCGCTTGCCCTGGTCAATGCCGTCTCGACTGGCTCCGAAACCCTGGTGACATTTGACCTGACGCTCAACGGTCTGGGATCGGCGGAAAATTTGCTTACTCTGGCTTTCGAACCGCCATTTCTGTCGGCCACCATATGTCTCATCATTGCGGCGCTCGCGGCAGCCTGGATGGCCTTCAACCGGTTCGGACCACCGGTTCGTGACAAGCGCAGTATCGAGTTCGGGAAGACGGCCCTCGTCCATAACAGCGCAGGCTTCATTCGGCGAATGCAGCGCGAACATCTGGTCACCGACCCTTATGCCGAGCTGATCCGGAAGCAGGCGGCCACTGCGGCCGGAATTCCTCCGACGACGGATCCGTCCGAAGTCCGCGAGAAACTGGACGCGCTGGGCGAGGTAGATGGCAACCGCTTTACGGCCCTGGTCCATGAGCTGACCCGCGCTACAAACTCCCGCGAGACGGCTGAAAGAGCCGCCGCACTCTATCATTGGAAAAAGGAAAAAACCGGATGAACATCGGGGAATTGAAAACACTGGCGGACAATATTCGCGCGGAAGTGGCGAAAGCGATTATCGGCCAGGACGAGATTGTCGAACATTTGCTGATCGCTCTGTTTTCTTCTGGCCATGTCCTGCTTGAAGGCCCGCCAGGCACCGCCAAGACTTTCCTCGCCCAATGTTTTTCGGCAACCCTCAACCTCGATTACGGCCGGATTCAGTTCACCCCGGATCTGATGCCGGGAGATATTGTCGGGTCCAACCTTTTCAATTTCCAGACGAGCAGCTTCACCCTTACTCGCGGCCCGATTTTCTGTGATCTGCTGCTGGCTGACGAAATCAACCGGACCCCGCCCAAGACCCAGGCCGCGATGCTCGAGGCGATGCAGGAACGCGCCGTCACCATCGACGGTGAAACTCATAAATTGTCCGGGCATTTCATGGTGGTCGCGACGCAGAATCCGATCGAACAGCAGGGCGTGTATCCGTTGCCCGAAGCACAGCTCGACCGTTTCCTGTTCAAGCTTCTGATCGCCTATCCGGAGGCGGAAGAGGAAAAGAGGATCGTGGCCCAATATGGCGAACGCACCGGTACTTCCACTCCGGCAGACTTTGGTATTGCCGCACAGGCAGACGAGACACAGCTGACCGCAGCCGCTGAAGTGGTGAAGACCGTCAAGCTGGTCGAAGAAGTCGTGGACTATATCGTGCGCCTGGTGCGGGCGACGCGGGAAACTGCCGATCTTGAAAACGGAGCGAGCCCGAGAGCCGCGATCATGCTGGCCAATGCGGCGCGGGCGCGGGCCGCCATTTCCGGCCGGGATTATGTTATTCCAGATGATGTGAAGGCGCTGGCGCCATCGGTGCTGCGCCACCGGACCCTGCTGTCGCCAGCCGCAGAAATAGAAGGCCGGCAGGTTGATGTCATTATCGAAAATCTGGTTGGACAGACGGAAGCGCCGCGGTGATTTATCCGACTGCCCGCGCTGTCCTGCTGATCGCCATCGGTGCCCCGATCGCTGCCGTTCTGGCAGCAGTGATCCCGGGACTGTGGGCGATCGGTATCGCCTGGGCCGTCATGTTGCTGATGCTGCTCGTTGTGGATGGCCTGATCGCAGCACGGGCCGGCACCGTCAATCTGGCCGTGCCAAAATCGGTTGAAGTCGGCGCGAAGATGACGGTGCACGTGGAAGCGGAATTTTCCGGACTGATGAAGCCTGGAAAAGTGGCAGGCAATCTTGCCGTGGACGAACGATTGTCGGATGGCGGACGAGCCGGGTTTGAATTGCTGAAGGGGAAGGAAGCCAATGCCCGATATCTGGGACAAATCGAAACCCTGCCTACCCGCCGGGGAACCGGCTCGGTGGGACGGCTCTGGTTGCGCTGGACGGGACCCCTCGGGCTGGCCTGGCGGCAAGTGACTCGCCAGAGCGATCAGTCGGTATCCGTGCTGCCCAATATTTCGGCCGTGCGCAGTCCGACCGTGCAGATGTTTTTGCGCGATTCCGTGTTCGGATTGCTGGCCCGGAAATTCCGCGGTGAAGGCAGCGAGTTTGAAGCTCTGACGGACTATCAGCCGGGGATGGACCGCCGCAGCATCGACTGGAAAGGTTCTGCCCGCCACAGCAAGTTGCTGGCCAAGGAATATGACACGGAACGCAATAACCAGATCGTGTTCGCGCTCGATTGCGGTGCGGCCATGTGCGAGCCGATTGATGGCTTGCCGCGGATTGACCGGGCGGTCTCCGCGGCTCTGCTCACGGCCTACATCACGCTGAAATCCGGGGACAAGACCAGCCTTTTCAGTTTTGCAGCCCAACCAGAGCTGTCGACGCCGTTTCTGTCGGGCAGCCGGAATTTTCATCGCCTCCAGCGGGATGCCGCAACCATTGATTACCGCCATCAGGAAAGCAATTACACGCTCGCGCTGTCTTCCCTGTCCAACCGTTTGAAGCGGCGCAGTCTGATCATCATATTCACGGATTTCACGGATCCGACCAGCGCCGACCTGATGCTCGAAGCTGCGGGTCGCCTGATTGACAAGCATCTGGTCCTGTTCGTCGTACTGCAAGACAAGGAGTTGGCGGAATTTACGGCCACTGCTCCGGAAACGGCCGGCGATGTCGCCCGGGCCGTGACAGCCCAGAGCCTGCTCGACCAGAAGAAAATGGTGGTTACCCGCCTCCAGCATATGGGCATTGATGTTATCGAGGGTGCCCATGGGGATATCGGGACCCGGCTGATCAACGGCTATCTGAAGATCAAGCGGCGAGGGCAGTTGTGATGGACGGAGCGCTGGCCGACAAGGAATTGCAAACTGCCGCACTGCGGAGCGACCGGTTCCGCCTAGAGCGGGAGGCCGACTGGCTGCGGCTGGAGGACATTGTCACGCGGATGGAAAAGGGCAAGGCCCGGCGCCTGTCTGATGAAGACGTGCTGGCCTTGCCCACGCTTTACCGAACGCTGCTGTCGAGCCTGTCCATTGCGCGCGAAAATTCGCTCGATGCCGGCCTGATCGAATATCTCGAAGGTCTGGCATTGCGATCCTATTTTCTGGTGTACGGCACTCAGACCAGTCTCGGTCGCTGGCTCGGCGAGTTTTTTGGCGGCGGCTGGAGCCGGGCGGTGCGCGCCATTCGGACTGAAATCTGGATCGCGCTCTTTGTGATGATCGCGGGAAGTCTGGTCGGCTATGCGCTCGTTGCCGCTGATACGGACTGGTACTATGCGCTGGTGCCGGCGAATTTCTCCGAAGTCCGCGTTCCGGGTGCCAGTGAAGAGGTCCTGCGCGGAACCTTGTTCAAGACCGAAAACCAGGACGGCCTTGGAGTTTTCGCCGCTTTTCTTTTCAGCAACAACGCACAGGTCGCCATACTGGCCTTTGCGCTGGGCTTTGCCTTCGCCATTCCCAGTATTCTCCTGCTGATCCATAATCTGGCGCTGCTCGGTGCGATGATCTGGGTCTTTGCCCAGCGCGGGCTGACCGTGGAATTTGTCGGTTGGCTGTCGATTCACGGTACCACTGAACTTTTCGCTATTTTGCTGGCAGGGGCAGCCGGCATACATGTCGGGCGATCCATTGCATTTCCGGGGAAACAGTCACACCTGGCGGCTGCGAGCAGCGCCGGAAAGCGCGCCGCGCTGGTCATGGCGGGGGTCATCATCATGCTCATATGCGCCGGCTTGCTGGAGGGATTTGCGCGGCAACTGATCAACAATACTGGCGCCCGCTATGCCGTTGGCGGAGCCATGCTGACCTTCTGGCTCGTGTACTTCTTCGTCTTTGGCCGGCGACGGATCGGGGAAGCGTCTTGAGCAACAGCGCAGCCGACCCGTGGATCCGTCGATCGTCCAATCCGAAGCTCGACCGGATAATGATCTCGCCCGAAGGTGTGCCGCTCAATGTTTCGGTGGCGGCAGCGGGTGCCCGGGCCGGGGCCCTCGCGCTGGATATCGTCATCATTCTGGCGCTGATTTTCACGGTGACGCTGCTGGGATTTCTTGCATTTTTGGGCTTTGATTCGGCTTTCGGCACCGATGTGCTGACCGAAGCCAGTCCAGTGATGAACATCGTTGTGATCATCTGGATCATTTCGGTATTTTTGTTTCGCAACGCCTATTTTCTTTATTTCGAGCTGGGAGATCGGGCCGCAACCTGGGGCAAGAGAGCCGTCGGTATTCGCGTTGCGGCGCGGGATGGCGGGCGGCTGACGGCCGAGGCGGTTATTGCCCGGAACATCGTTCGTGATATCGAACTGTTCCTGCCACTGGTGTTCATGACATCAGGAGAAGCGAATGGCTCAATGACGGACTTCACCGCCTGGGCGGGGTTGATCTGGGTTTTGATGTTCCTTCTGTTCCCGTTATTCAACAAGGACCGGTTGCGCTGTGGTGATCTCATTGCCGGAACCTGGGTGATCCAGAGCAACCGGCGCAAGCTCGCCAATCTTGTCGCGCCAACGACAGATCTGGCGATTGATGAGCGCACCGGGAAATCGACTGGCAGTCGCTATCAGTTCACCGATGCGGATCTCTCGGTTTACGGCGAATATGAGTTGCAAACCCTGGAAAATGTCTTGCGGACTGGAACCGAAGAAGCTTTGCAAACGGTCGCCACATCGATCTGCGCGAAAATCGGATGGGAACCCGGCAGCGGGGACGAGCGCGTTTTCCTTGAGGCCTATTACACGGCCTTGCGCGCCAGACTGGAGCGCGGCATGCGTTTCGGGAAGCGGCGCAAAGACAAGTTTTCCGAAGAAACCGGCCGGTCATGAAAGCGGTTATTGCCGGGGCCGGCATTGGCGGGCTGACCGCTGCGCTGTGTTTTGATCAAATTGGCTGGGATGTGGAACTGCTGGAGCGGGCGGACACGGTCGAAGAAGTCGGTGCCGGGATTCAGATCAGTCCCAATGGCATGAAGGTGATGCAGGCTCTGGGACTTGGCGAGCAAATTGCGGCAGCCGGATTTCGCCCGCGTGCCAGCCAGATTCGCCGCGGCAAGAGCGGACGGGTTCTGATGGTCAGCCCGATGGGGCCGGACATGGAACGGCGCTATGGCGCGCCCTATGTTCATATCCATCGCGCCGATCTGGTGGCCATTCTCGCGGAAGCGCTGGCGGAAAGGGCGCCCGGGGCTGTGAACACGGGGTGTCGGGTCACTGGCTTTGATCAGGCCGGGGATCAGGCCATAGCCAGGCTGGAGAGCGGTAGGGCAATTTACGGTGACGTCCTGATTGGCGCGGATGGAATCCGGTCGGCAATCCGGGACCAGATGCTGGGTCCGGAGCAGCCTCGATTCACCAGCAATGTCGCCTGGCGTGCGGTGGTCCCGACAGAGCGTTTGGGCCGCAATGTCCCACCTCCTGCCGCCAGCGTCTGGACCGGCGATGGCAAACATGCCGTGACGTATTTGCTGCGTGGGGGCCAGTTGGCCAATTTTGTTGGAGTTGTGGAACGCGATGACTGGCAGAAGGAAAGCTGGACCGAACCGGGTTCAGCGGAAGAGGTTCTGGCAGATTTCGCGGACTGGCATCCGATTATCCGGACGCTGATTGAACAGGCGGACGTACATCATCGCTGGGCACTGTTCGACCGGGACCCGCTGGCAAGTTGGTCTGAGGGGAGAGCAGTCCTCCTCGGGGATGCCGCACATCCGATGCTGCCGTTCATGGCGCAGGGTGCGGTACAAGCAATGGAAGATGCGTTTGTTCTTGCGCGGCAAATCCAGGATTCTACAGACGTGGCGGCAGCGTGCGCGACCTTTTTCAGGAAACGGATCGAGCGGGTAACCCGGGTACAGGCAGCAGCTCGCGCCAATATGGATCTGTTCCATCAGCGCCTCCCGCAAAGTCCGCTCTGGCTCGCGGACAAGATCGCGCCGTCAGCCGTGGAGCGCCAGCTGGACTGGCTGTACGGTTATGACGTGATAAAAGGCTGAGTGTGCGGGCATTTCAGTGAGTTTCTGAAACCGGGCAAGTCCAGCATGCCGTAGCGTCACCCGATATGACCCTTCGGGCGGCTTGTTTTTCGCAGTTTTCGGCCTATGTTCGCACCAAATTTGGCAATGGAGATTCTCTCATGAACCTGGAATTCACCGCAGAAGAAAATGCCTTTCGCGACGAAGTACGCGAATTTATCAAGAATAACTATCCCGACAATATTGAGGGACGTGGTGTTCAGGATGAATTGAGTCCGGAAGACATGACCGCCTGGCACAAGATTTTGGGCAAGAAGGGCTGGTCGGTTCCGGCCTGGCCAACCGAATATGGCGGGACCGGATGGACCCCGACCCAGCGGTATATCTGGTCCGAGGAAAATGCTCGGGTCAATGCCGTAATGCCGCTGCCTTTCGGTGTCGCGATGGTTGGACCGGTTATCTACACATTTGGCAATGACGAACAGAAAGAACAGCATCTTCCGGGCATCAAGGATGGCAGCGTCTGGTGGTGTCAGGGTTATTCGGAACCAGGCGCCGGATCTGACCTCGCTTCGCTGAAAACCACCGCCGTGCGCGATGGAGATGATTACATCATTAATGGTCAGAAAACCTGGACAACCTTGGCACAGCATGCCGACTGGGGCTTCTTCTTGTGCCGGACCGATCCGGACGCGCCGAAGCCGCAACAGGGTATCAGCTTCATCCTGGTAGACATGAAAACACCGGGCATTGAAGTTCGTCCGATCAAGCTGATCGACGGCGGGCACGAAGTGAATGAAGTGTGGCTGACCGATGTCCGCGTACCCGCAAGCAACCTGATCGGGCAGGAAAATATGGGCTGGACCTATGCCAAGTTCCTGCTTGCCCACGAACGCTCCGGCATTGCCGGCGTCGCCCGCTCCAAGCGGGGTGTCGAACAGCTGAAAGATATCGCCGCCAAAGAATTGCTCGACGGCAAGCCGCTGGTCGAGGATATGGGCTTCGCCCGCAAGATCAGCCAGCTGGAAATCGATCTGTCGGCGCTGGAGATCACTGAGCTTCGGACGCTGGCTGGCGAACAGGCCGGCAAGGGACCAGGGCCGGAAAGCTCGCTACTCAAGGTCAAGGGCACCGAGATCCAGCAGCGCCTGACCGAGCTCACTCTTGAGGCTGTAGGATATTATGGCACGCCCGATTTCCGCAGCTTCCCCGACGACGGGTCGAATGATTTCCCGATCGGACCGGACTATGCCCATCACGCGGCACCGACCTATTTCAACATGCGCAAAACCTCCATTTATGGTGGCTCCAACGAGATTCAGCGCAATATTATAACCAAGATGATTTTGGGATTGTAATCCGGGGTCTCTGGCCGCCGGAATCAGGAGTAACAGACAGATGGATTTCAACTTTACCGACGAACAGAATATGGTTCGTGACGGCATTTCGCGCCTGATCCGGGAGCAATATGACTGGGATACGCGCCGCGAAGTGACTGCAAGCGAATCCGGCTGGCGGCCCGAACTCTGGGCGCAACTGGCGGAACTCGGCATGCTCGCCGCGCCGTTCAGCGAAGAAGATGGCGGTTTTGGTGGCGGTGCCACTGAATCGATGCTGATCATGGAAGAATTCGGCAAGGGTCTGGCAATCGAGCCTTTCGTTCCCAGCGTAGTCTGTGCCGGCGGATTTCTGAAGCATGGCGGAAATGCCGCACAGAAAGAGGAATATATCGGCGGAATTATTACCGGCGAGATGATCTTTGCTTTCGCTTATGCCGAACCACGCGGACGTTATGATCTCGCTGATCTGCAGACCACAGCGAAGGCTGATGGCGGAGATTATGTGCTGAACGGACACAAGGCCGTTGTGATCGGAGCGCCCTGGGCGACGCATTTTGTTGTCACAGCCCGGACCTCGGGTGACCAGCGCGACCGCAATGGCGTATCGGTGTTCATCGTGGACAAGAGCGCAGATGGCGTCAGCCTGCGCGACTATGGCACGGTCGATGGCCGGCGTGCTTCGGAAGTCTATTTCGAGAATGTCAAAGTCTCCGGCGATGCGCTGATTGGAGAAGCGGACAACGGCTTGCCGCTGATCGAACTGGTCGTCGATGAGGCTACTGCTGCGGTCTGTGCCGAAGCGACTGGCGTAATGAAGGTCACCAACGAAATGACCCTCGACTATTCGCGTCAGCGCAAGCAATTCGGCGCACCGATCGGTTCCTTCCAGGTCTTGCAGCACCGCATGGCGGACATGCTGATGGAATATGAGCAGTCGGTATCAATGTCCTATCTGGCGACAATCCGGCTGTCGGAAGATGAAGCAGCCCGCAAGGAAGCGATTTCGTCCGCCAAGGTCCGTATCGGACAGGCGGCGCGTTTCATTGGCCAGAATGCGATCCAGACCCACGGCGGCATGGGCATGACGGATGAACTGGCGGTTGGCAGCTATTTCAAGCGCCTCTCGATCATCGAGGGCGAGTTTGGCAGCGTCGATCATCACATGCGGCGGCACATCAGACTGAACGCAGCTGCGTAATTTTCAGGTATTCCGGATCGTTTCCGGGATCACACCAGCCTATCATTAAAGGGGAGAGGACCGCACTGGTTCTCTCCCTTTTTTGTGGCTAGACCAAGCCATCCTGTGGAGAGGATGCACATGAACCGGATGACCACGGCGCCCGCCGGCGGCAGCTATCGTTACTATGTCCTGATCGTGCTGATGCTGACCTATATGTTCAACATCACCGACCGGCTGGTGATGTCGATCCTGATCGAGGACATCAAGGCCGAGTTCACCTTGACCGATACGCAGATCGGCCTGCTTGCGGGGACGGCATTCACGATTTTCTATGTCCTGCTGGGCATTCCGGCAGGTCGCCTTGCAGACCGTACCAATCGCAAGAAAATGGTCGCAGTGGCGGTTTCGCTGTGGAGCATGATGACAGCGCTTTGCGGGTTGGCAGTCGGGTTCTGGACCCTGTTTCTGGCAAGGCTGGGCGTTGGCGTAGGGGAAGCGGGCGGCAATCCGCCTGCGATTTCCATTCTGACCAACTATTTCGAGCCGCAGGAACTGTCTCGGGCGATGGGGATTTTCTCGATAGGTGCCGTCCTCGGTCCGGTGGTAGGATTTGTTGCAGGTGGCATGCTGGCTGAGGCCTATGGATGGCGCTGGACCTTCATCATTCTCGGCCTTCCCGGAGTCCTGCTCGGTGTGCTGATCTATCTCACCGTGCGCGAGCCCTCGCGCAGCCGTTTTGCAAAAGATGGTACTGAACTTGCGAAAGCCGAAGCACAGGAACCTTTTGCGACGACAATGTCTTCCCTGTTTCGCAATCAGATTTTCATCCGGTCAGCGCTGGCAAATGCCTTGGCGGTGACTGCATCCTATGCCTTTGCGATCTGGCTGGCACCCATCCTTATTCGCAATTTTGAGATTCCGGTTTCCGAAGCCGGCATCTATCTGGGACTCGTGTGGATTGCCGGCGGCGTTCCGGGAATGATTATTGGCGGCTATGTCACGGACCGACTGGCACAGAAAAACCCGAAATGGCGGGCCTGGTATTGCGCCATTGTGGTGGCCCTGTCGCTTCCGCTGCTCTGTTACAGCATTCTGACCCAGAATCTGGTATTCGCGCTGGTTTTCTATGCCATTGGATATGGCGTGCATTCCTCGACCCAGGGGCCTGTGATTGCCATGATGCAGTCCGCCGTTTCTCCGACCGAGCGCGGCACAGCCTCGTCGATAGCGAGTCTTTCCGCCACATTTCTCGGCTACTTCATCGGACCGGCGGTCGCCGGCGCGATCAGCGACAATCTTGCCGCGGAGCATGGCGCAATGTCTCTGAACTATGCTGTCATCGGGATCACGGTCATCAGTCTGACGCTGGCCGTATTTGCCTATATATGGGCAAGCCGCGCGGTTGAATCGCGTCCGGTCATGCAGCCGGCGTGATCCCTAAAGCAGCAATCCGCCGTCAGCGATAATCGTCTGGCCGACAATATAGCTGGCCAGCGGTGACGCCAGAAATAGCGACAGCCCGGCCATGTCTTCCGGATCGCCGATCCGGCCAACCGGGATATTCCGGATCGTCGCTTCCCTGCGCTTGGGATGGTCTGTTGTGACCTTGGTCATCTTGGTGGCGATCAGGCCCGGCGCGATTCCGTTGACCCGGATGCCGTCCGGTGCCCAGGCCTTGCCGAGCGTACGGGTCAGCCCCATGGCTCCGGTTTTGGAGGCATTATAGGCCGGATTGCCGACCGTGGCGTGATAGGCGGCGGTGGAACTGATGATGATCAGTGATCCCTTTGCCTCCATCAGAAGATCATGGAAGGCTCCGGCAAAGGTCATCAGGCTGTTGAGATTGACCTGCAGCACTTTCGCGAAATTCTCGGGTTCAAACTCCGCGCGCTTGTACATCACCATGCCCTGCGAACAGATCAGCACATCCATCCGGTCAAATTTTTGGCGAAAGGCGGCAATTGCGGCGTTATCAGCCGCATCAACCTGGTGATAGGACAGGCCCTCCAGATCGGATCCTTCTGCCGGATCATAGTCGCCCTCGCTGGCACGTGTACCGGTTACATGAACCTCGGCGCCGCAGCTGCGAAAGGCCTGTGCCGTAGCATTGCCGATGCCACTTGACCCGCCGATAATGGCGACCGTTTTTCCCGAATAGTTCAGACTGGTGTCGATCATCATATACTCCCCTATGCAAAGCGATATTGGCCGATCTTCGCGGGATGGTCTAGGACCATCTCACTGACAGATTTGAGGATTCACGCTTTATGGAACTGCCTTTTTCTCTCGCTGGACGCACCGCACTGATTGCCGGGGCGTCATCCGGACTGGGCGCACATTTCGCCACGCTTTTCGCCCATGCCGGGGCGCAGGTTGTTCTGGGCGCACGGCGGACCGATCGCACCGCGGAGCTGGCGTCGGTCATTTCGGACGAGGGTGGACAGGCGCTGGCCGTGCCGCTGGATGTGACCGACGAGGCATCGATCATCGCCGCTTATGACGCGGCGGAAGATGCATTCGGCACGGTGGACTCCATTGTCGCCAATGCCGGCCTTAGCGCGGCCGGCCGGACGACTGACCTGCCGCTTGCCGATGTCGAGCGGCTGGTTGCGACCAATTTTACCGGTGTCTATGCGGTCGCGCGCGAAGGCGCGAAGCGGTTGATCGCCAGTGGCAGCCGGGAGAAGGAAAATGGCCGGATTACCATTATCGGTTCGATCACGTCCCGCCTCAACGCCAATGGGGACAGTGCCTATGCCGCAACCAAGGCCGGAGTGACCCATATGGGCCGGAACATGGCGCGGGAATGGGTGCGGCAGGGCGTGAATGTGAACACCATCCATCCTGGCTATATTGCCACCGAGATTCAGGGTGACTGGTATCAGACCGAAGGCGGCAAGGCCCAGATTGCAGGATTTCACCGGCGGCGGCTGCAGGAGATGGACTCGCTGGACGCCATGATGCTCTATTTCGCATCTGATGCTTCACGGTCGGTGACCGGGTCCGACATTGTGGTGGACGACGGTCAGTCGCTTTGATCCAGAGGTTTACCGCCCGCCAGTGACGAACAGACACTGGCCGGTGACCCAGCCCGCCGCAGGTGAAGCCATATAGACCACAGCCGAAGCGATATCTTCCTCTGCTCCGAACCGCGCCAGCGGGATCTGGAACTGCTTGAGCAGCGCCTGCCGCTTCTCGTCGGAATCTATGCCCATGGATTCATCGAAATTCTCCGTCGGGATCGGGCCGGGAGCTACGGCATTGACGCGGATCTTCGGGGCCAGCTCCAGCGACAAGGTCTGCGTCAAGCTGTTGGTGGCGGCCTTGGAAGCGCCATAGGGACCATTTTTGACCTGACCACCAATGGCTGCGCGTGAAGAAATATTGATGATCGAGCCGCCGTCATCAGTCATGTGTTTCGCTGCGACGACCGCGCCCATCCAGACGCTTTTGAGATTGAGATCAATCTGCGCATCCCACTTGTCCTCTGGCGTCCGGGTCAGATAGCGCGGTGTGCCATCGGGAAGTCCGCCCGCATTGCTCACCCAGATCGAGAGACTGCCCAGTTCGCTGACCGTCTGATCCGCCAGTGCTTCGAGCGACTCCATTTTTGTGACGTCGGTGGGCACGGCGATAGCCTTGCGGCCCAGAGCCCGGATTTCGTCAGCCACCTTGTCGATATCCCCGGCGGTCCGGGACGCGACCGCAACATCGGCTCCGGCTTCGGCGAGTCCGAGCGCAATCGCACGGCCAATGCCTTTGCCCGCGCCGGTGACAATGGCGACATCTCCGTCCAGCCGGAATTTTTCCAATATACTCATAAGTGCAGGACCTCCCTTTGCCGGCACGATGGTGCGCGGCAAAAAGCAAGTCTACTAACAGATTAAAGCTATTCGGCGGCCTCCAGAATTGGCCAGACCGGTTGTACCGGGGGTTCGAGACCGGTCTCTTCCTTGCACTTGCTGCGCAAGGTCTCGATGCCCGGGCCATAGTCAAACAGCGGCAATTCGCCGCGTTCCGAAGCCATTTTCGCGCGAAGCGCCTCCGTGGCTGCCTCGTCGATAACGCCGCGGTCATCAGCGATAACGCCATATTCTTTCGCGCCGTCCGGCGTGACCAGCCCCTGGGTGATTTCCTTGCCGACCAGTGCGGGATCGCGTTCCAGCGGGTCGCCCCATCCGCCGCCACCCCAGGTGATGAAATGCAATTGATCACCTTCCTCGACGGTCACATCTTCAACCTTGTTGCCGACAATATGGCTGGTGCCATCGGCCTTTTCGAGAATCTTGCGCGCGCGTTTGCCGGGCTCGCCGCCATTCACGCCCCAGGGCGGGACGAACCAGCGGTCATCATGGATGGAAATCGTACCGCCAGCGAGAAAACGGTAAGTCATGTGAATCCCGTTGCCGCCGCGGTGCAGGCCCGCACCCCAACTGTCGGCCATGGTTTCATAGCGTTCGATCAGCAACGGGAAATAGCGCTCAAGAAACTCATTGGGCACATTGGTGAAGCCCGGCCACAGGGAGTGCCCGTCCGGACCATCGCCCAGCGGCCGTCCGGGGATGCCGCCAAATCCGATCTGGAACAGCTGGAACCAGTCGCCATTTTTGTCATTGCCCGAATAGAACAGATGCGGGCTGGACGAGAAGCCGGCGGCGTTGAGGAATTCCGGGGTTTTCTGACCCAGCAGTCCGCCGAGAATGTCGAAAATCCGGCCCAGCGCATGGGTCCGACCCGACAGGGCCGCCGGGAATTTCGGTTTGAGCAGGGAGCCTTCCGGAATGCGGACATCGATCAGGTCGTAGAAGCCGTCATTGAACAGGATCTGCGGATCAAAGAC
>JBCBZY010000179.1:0-5851 GCA_039815115.1 Pseudomonadota bacterium
TCGGCCGGATTTCCACACCCTCTTGTTTCATAGGGAAGATGAAGAAAGTGATGCCGGAATGTTTCGGCACATCCCAGTCGGTGCGGGCCAGCAGCATGCCATAGGTGGCTTCGTTGGCATTGGACGTCCAGACCTTCTGCCCGGTAATCACATATTCGCCGCCGTCAGGTCCCGCCTGCCATTCCGCCTTTGTACGGACGCCGGCCAGATCGGAGCCGGCATTGGGTTCGGAATAGAGCAGGCAACTGAAACTGCCGGTCAGCATTTCGCGAAGCAGCTCCTGTTTCAGCTGTGGACTGCCCAACCGATAAACCGTAACCGCACCCAGATTGAAGCGGTCCTGCGACCGGCCGACAACGTTGCGCGCTGTCAAAATACGATCGACGATGCGGCCCTGCCTGGACCCGAGGCCGAGCCCGAACCATTCCGGTGACCAGGTCGGCACTGCATAACCGGAGTCGAGCAATTTGGTCAGCCAGGATTTCGCATCCAGCCTGTCCTTGCCCTTCTCACAACGACGTTCATCATCCCAGTTCGCATCCAGCCAGGCATTGACAACTGCGGCAAGCTGCTCGTCGGGAAGGAGTTGTTCCTGTTCCATCATGCATTCTCCAGTGAGGCGAGGTAGGATTCCCGGTGCTGGTCTGACGATCCGAAAAGCCACAACCCGGTCCGCGCCCGGCGCCAGAACAGATGGGCGGGATGTTCCCACGTATAGGCGATGCCGCCGTGAAGCTGTATCGCTTGCGCCGTGACGTCGCGATAGGCATCGGCGCCCGCAAAGGCCGCCAGGCTGACCAGCGTCTGTGTGTCTTCGGCGCCCGCATCCCAGGCCCGAGCTGCATGGCGGGCGGCAGATGTGGCGGACTCAACTTCGACGAGCATGTCTGCTGCGATATGTTTGAGCGATTGATAGCTGCCGATCTGGCGGCCGAACTGGTGCCGGGTCTGAAGATATTCGATGGTGATATCGAAAATGCGCTTCACCCCGCCGGCATGTTCACCTGCCTGCGCAATGCGCGCGAGGTTCAGTGCCGCATCAATTGCAGACTCGTCTACGCCCGGCAACATGCGGGCCTTCACTGCGGAACACCGAATTCTGGACAATCTCAATCCGGGATCATTGGCTTGCATGGCTTCCCGCGTGATACCGTCCTGCCCCGCATCGGCGACGAAGGCACCTACGCCGTCAGCGGTTCTTGCCAGCAAAAGAAACTGATGCGCTCCTTCCGCATGGAGAACATAGGCGGCCGTGCCGTCGACGGTCCAAGCATCCCCATTGGACTCGGCCCGCAGTTCGATATCTTCTGTCGTCCAAAGGCCTTTTTCTCCGGTGGCAGCAACAGCAAAGATCAGGTCTCCGGCGCATATGGCGGCGAGCAAATCCGCCTGTGAGCCGTCCGCTTCAGATGCGGAGATCAGGCTAGCCGCAATCACGGAAGTTGATATAAAAGGGCTGCATAACAGATGTTTGCCAGCCTCTTCCAACAAAGCCTCAAGCAGCACTGCTCCGCCACCAATACCGCCATTGGCCGGATCGATGATCACCCCGAGTAACCCCATTTCGGCCATCGCCGCCCACAGGCCCGGATCATAACCAAGAGATGTTTCCATGGCATCCCGCACCTGCGCTTCCCCGCTTTTCTCGGCGAGCAGTCGCGCGA
Organism: Pseudomonadota bacterium; assembly: GCA_039815115.1. GTDB lineage: Bacteria > Pseudomonadota > Alphaproteobacteria > Sphingomonadales > Sphingomonadaceae > Parasphingorhabdus. The sequence goes on from JBCBZY010000179.1 coordinate 1,665, forward strand.
AGCTGTCGCACATGGCGGTCTGTTCTTCGGTGGTAATGGCCGACACATGTCTCTCCACTATTTATTGCCGGGCCAGTGCATCGAGTCTGATCCGGTTTGTGATGCTGTTCTAACGCATTATGTCCGGGAATAACCTGTCAATAAAGAGGCTCCTTGCCCGCCTTGTGTGGGGTTACCCGGCCGACTTCGCGCTAAAACGTGGATCTGCGGCGCAGGCGGCATAATCCTTTTTGATCATCTGGTGCCGGAGATCGAGAAACTGTTCCATCTCTGGATGGGTGAAAATATAGAATCGGTTGGCCTCCACACAGTCCGCGACATAGTCTCCCACAATATCGGCGCTGATGCCGCCTTCAACCACTGCCTTGATCTGCTGAAAAGCCGGATCAGCCATGGCTTCTTCCCGGCTTTCGGTCTGGCCCGGCCGGTCGAGACTGCTTTTGTGGATATCGGTGCTCACCCAGGCCGGACAGAGCACACTGACGCCAATATTGCTGTCCGCCATCTCTTGCTGAAGACTCTCCGTGTAGCCGACCACGGCAAATTTTGTGGCGTGATAGGGCGCCATGGCTGCCGATGCGGCAAGGCCCGCCATGGACGCGACATTGACAATATGCCCGCCCTCGCCATTTTGCCGGATCAGCGGCAGGAATGTTTCCACGCCATGCACTACCCCCATCAGGTTGATGTCGACAATCCATTTCCAGTCTTCCAGAGCGGTACTTCCCGCCTGCCCACCCAGGGCGACACCGGCATTGTTGACCACAATATGGACCGATCCAAATGCCTGAATTGTGGCATCAGCGGCGGCTTGAACCGATTGCGCATCCGCCACGTCACAAACGCATGTTGCCACTTGATAGCCCTCAGCCTTTAACTGCGAACGGGACTCCTCCAGCTTCGCTTCGTCAATATCTGCCAGCATCAGCCTGGCGCCGCGAGCGCCCATGCTTCTCGCCATGGCGAGGCCGAGCCCGGAGGCACCGCCTGTAACAAATGCGGTTTTTCCGGTCAGTTCGGTCATGTGCTTTTCCTTGTAAGGTGGTTGATGGATTGCGCCGGTTGATCAACTGACCCAATGCCGGTCTTTGCGCAAGAATGAAACTCGATAGTGATGATTTTAACCTGCTTCAGGCTCCGGTTCTCTGAGCGACTCGATCCAGGCAGTCAGGCGCCGTTTCCCGCGATATTCGAGCAAGGCAAGAGCCGGAATCAGCAACTGCAAAATGACCGCCCCGAATAACACGCCAAAGCCCAGACTGGCGGACATCGGAATGAGGAACTGGGCCTGCAGGCTGGTTTCGAAGGTGATCGGGGCGACGCCCAGGAACGTCGTGAGCGAGGTCAACATGATTGGCCGGAAACGCGACTTGGCACCGGCGATGATCGCGTCCTCGATCGGCATCCCGTTGCGCAGATTCTCGTTGATGAAATCGATCATGACCAGCGACCCGTTCACAATCACACCGGACAGCGCAATAATCCCGAAGATACTGAGCACGACCAGTTGCAGCCCCAGAAGCATATGCCCGATCAGCGCTCCGATGATCCCGAACGGAATAACCGCCATGATGATCAGCGGCTGGACGTAGGAACGAAACGGAATGGCCAGCAGGGCGTAGATGGCCATCATCGCAAACAGAAACGCGATGCCGAGTTCCCCGAACGTTTCCGCCTGTTCTTCCTGTTCGCCGCCAAAAGTATATTGCAGCTGCGGATAATCTGCCTGCAGGCGCGGCATGATGTCATCCCTCAGCGCATTGGCGATTTCCTGACCGGTTATGACCTCGTCATTGATATCGGCGGTGATCGTGGTCACCCGCCTGCCGTCCGTCCGTCTTATGACCGAAGGGGCCGTCCCAAATGACACGTTGGCCAAAGCCGACAAGGCGACTTCCCCGCCGGGCACACGAACCTGAAACCTCTCGACATCGGAAATCGAGTTCCGCTCATCTTCTGGCAACCGGATATAGACGCGCACATCCTCCCTGCCCCGCTGAACCCGCAAGGCCTCGCTGCCGAAAAACGCCGCGCGCACCTGCTGTGCGACATCCTGCAATGTTACACCCAGAGTGCGTGCTTCGGGTTTGAGCTCCAGTTTGATTTCCTGCAGCCCGGCATCCTGATCGGACTGAAAATCAAATATGCCGTTAAACCGGCTGAGCTCTTCGATAAGCTTGACTTCTGCCTCCGCCACGATCGCGGGGTCGGGATCAGACAGCTGGACATTGACCGGTGCACCCACCGATACCAGTTCTGATGCAAAGACCAGCGACCGCACTTCGGGCAGCGCCCCTACTTTTTCGCGCCAGAGGTTTTCGAAATCCTTTGCTGCCAGATCACGATCATCCCCCGGGCTGAAGCTGAACTGGATATTGGCGGCACTGGAGGACAGCCGACCACCCGTCTGTTGCGGACCCCCATCAATGGCGGTGCGGCCCACGGTGGTGGATATCCCGCGCAAGGGCGAGGCTTCGCCTTCGGGTTGATCCGCTTCGAACTCCTTCAAAGCTTCCCGCCCTCCGGCCTCGATCAGCTCCGCAATCCGGTTCGTATCGTCGATGGTCGTCCCGGCGGGCATTTCCAGATTGGCAGTTACAACATCAGCTTCAACAGACGGGAAAAATCCGACCTTGATGATTCCCGCCGGTATGAAGGAAGCAAAAAGAATGAGCAGAGCAACTGCCGATGCAACGACGACGAAGGGCATGCGTAGCGAGAAATTCAAAGCCCGGTCAAGCGGCCCGTTCACAAACGCCTGGAAATAGCCGTCTACTCTCTTTTGCACCCGCTCGAAGAGACGGGTGACCGGATTGCGGGTCGGCGCGCCGGGTGCTGGAAGATGACTCAGGTGGTTGGGCAAGATGAGAAGGCTCTCAATCAGCGAAAGGGCCAGCACACAGACAACCACCAGCGGAATATCGGCGATCAGCTTCCCGATCACGCCGCCAACCGCCAGCAAGGGGGAGAAGGCCGCGACAGTTGTGAGGACCGCAAATATGACAGGCATGGTCACCCGCCTCGCCCCGGTCACCGAAGCCCCGAGACCGGTTCGTCCGCCTTCACGCTGGGCATAGATATTTTCCCCCACGACGATCGCATCGTCGACCACCAGACCGAGGGCAAGAATGAACCCGAAGAGCGAAAACATGTTGATGCTCGATCCGGCCAGATCGAGCAGAAATATGGCGCCAATAAAGGTCACCCCGATGCCGACTGCCGTCCAGGCCGCCAGCCGAATGTCGAGGAAAAGCGTCAGTGACAGCAAGACCAGGAAAAGTCCGATGGCGGCATTTTTGAGCAGGAGGCTGAGCCGATCATCGAGCAGTTCCGAATCATCGCTCCAGATCGCGTAGGAGATGCCTTCCGGCAGCGTTGCCTCAAATTCAGTCGTCAGATAGTCGCGCACCGCTTGCGCGACATCGAGAACCCGTTCGTCACTTGTTCGAAAGACTTCAACAAAGGCCACGGGCTGGCCGTTATATAGCGAAATCAGATCCGCATCCTCGAACCCGTCCCGGATATTTGCAACTTGCCCCAGACGGATCAGGGTGCCGTCCTGATTGCTTACTAGGACAATGTCTTCGAAATTCTGCTGGTTGTAATTTTGTCCGATGGTCCGGATGCGAACTTCTTCGGTGGACGTGTCAATCGAACCGGCCGGACTGTCGAGGCTGCTCGCCGCCACCGTACGGGACACGTCGTTGAGAGAAAGACCCAGCGCCTGCAGACTGTTCTGGGGGACTTCAATCGACAGCTCATAGTCGCGGATCGAGCTGGTATCGACAAAAGACACGTCATCCAGAGCGGCCAGCGAGTATTCGAGACCATTGGCCACTTCCTTGAGCGCTTCCGCCGATACATCGCCGAAAACGGCAATCCGAACGACACTCTGGCGGGTGGTCAGTTCCCGGACATCCGGTTCTTCTGCCTCTACCGGGAAGGTCTGAATCTGGTCAATCTCGGCTTTGACATCGTCCAGTGCCCGGTCGATATCCGTTCCCAGCTCCATCTCGATGGCAACCGATCCCGAACCTTCGGATGCGGTTGCCGTGATCTTCTTGACACCATCGACCGCCTGAACGGCTTCCTCCACCTTTTGAATGATAGACTCTTCGACTTCATCCGGCGTGGCACCCGGATAGGCAACCGAAACGCTGACCGTATCCAGGCTGTTTTCGGAAAAA
>JBCBZY010000159.1:0-6313 GCA_039815115.1 Pseudomonadota bacterium
CCGGGATCATATTCCGACATTATCATCTGGATGCAGAAGCCCGCCGGGCGCGGTTCACGGTCGTCCGTCACCTGGCACGCAAGAACCGTCATTTGCTACTGCTCGCCGACCGCGCCGAACTGGCCCGGCGCTGGGGAGCGGATGGAATCCATGGGCGCCAATGGCTGTCTGCCAGAAACAGCGGCCTCGTCCAGAGCGCGCCGGTGCATGACCGCCGGGAAATCGCGGATGCCAATCGCAACCGGGCGGATCTGTTTTTCCTGTCCTCGGTCTTTCCTACGAGCTCCCATCCTGGAGCACCCGCCTTGCCGCACATGCAGACCCGAAGACTTGCGGCCCTTTGTGACGGACCGGTCATTCTACTCGGCGGTATGTCAGCCGCTCGTTTCCTGCAAATGCGCCATGTTGGCGCACACGGATGGGCTGCGATTGATGCACTTATGTGATGGGGAGCGGCCCGAAAGCCAAATTACCGGTCAGAAGCGGAACTGAGTTCCGACATAGACGGCCTGGCTGTCTTGCCGGCTGTCCGTCAGGGGCGCCATGCGGTCGCGCTCATTATAGCGCACGCCAGCAGTTACTGCGAGATTGCGGGTTAGTGAAAAGCTGCCACCAACATCCAGCGAATAATCTTTTTCGCTCGCGCTCAAAGCCCGCGGTGCGGCATCTACCGGTGTTTTGGCATCCAGCGACATGTGCGGACTGAACCGGCTGCGCTTGCCGCTCTTGCCGTTGTCTTGCGTCGGATCACTAACGCCAATTTCAGAGAGGTCAGGCAGATTGTCGCCCAGCTTCTTCACCGGAATGGCAAAGCTCTTCAGCCCTTTGGCAGAACCGAGGCTATAGGATGTCGGCGTGATCTTGGTGGAAGCGAGCAGCCCGGCGCCCGGGTTGGCTCCGGTCAGGTTTTCGCGAATTGATACAGCTTCCGCTGATTCCGGCTGCCGGACGACCACTGTCACAGCACGATCTCGCGCCTTGGCGGCACCGGCGGGAGTGAATTTGAATTTGGTGTTGCCCTTGAGCGCTTTCAACTTGAACTGCGCCGCAAGCTTGGGGTCGGCACCGGCCGTCGTGAACGAACCAATCGAGCCAAGCGACTTCAGCGAAACACCTTCGCTATTGTCGGCAATCACACGCGCAATCGCCGGCGTCATGGCGAGACCGGACACAGCGAGTCCCGCTGCTAACCATCCCATATGACTGGCTTTTTTGGTCATGATGACGCCATAATCCCCTTGTTCGACTCCAGACATAGCAAAATATTGCCCGCGACACGAGTCAACGGACTGAATTCGTCCGATTTTTCCCACTTAGCCCCAATATGTTGCACATCGGTTACGCTTTTGACCACAATCGCTCCTGATTGCCGGAATAGGACATGCAAGCTGAACATCAGCTGATCACCGATCGGCTCCAGCCATTCAACTGCTGTTCACGGCCCTTTCGACAAGAGCAATTTCTTGCGCTTCTGCTTGCCCCTTGCGGCAAAGCAATTATAGAGGGCGCAGAGTATCAGAATTTGTTCGGTGTTTGGGTTGCGAAATCGCAATTTGCCGGGCAGTTCAGGAATATTGAGGAGTGTTTGCATGTCCCGTCTATCCGTACCCGTCCGCACCCTGCGTCCGGCACTTTCCGGCCTGATGGCAGTCGCCCTCCTTTCGGCATGTGCCAGCAACGATCGGCCCGAGGCCGATCTCGCCGCGTCCCAGGTCACCACGATCGGCGTGAACAGCTATTTGTGGCGCGCGACGCTGGACAGCCTGTCCTTCATGCCGCTGACCCAGACCGACAGCAATGGCGGCGTGATTCTGACTGACTGGTACGTCAATCCGGAAAATCCCGCCGAGCGGATGAAGCTCAATGTCTCGATCCTTGATCAGGACCTGCGCGCCGATGCGCTGAGGGTGGCAGCTTCGCGGCAAGTTCGCAGCGGCAACAGCTGGGTGGATGCACCGGTCCAGGCTGCGACCACGCAGAAACTGGAACAGATCATTCTGACCAAGGCGCGCGATCTGCGCCGCGGGGCCATTACCAACTGACGGGACCACCGGACCGGGGCAATCAACCCGGTCAAAAATTCCAGACAGGACAATTATGATCGATCAGCGATTCAATCCCTTATCGGCGGACAAGCGCTGGCAGGGCCGCTGGGCCGAATCCGGCGTCTTCGAAGCAGATGACAACAGCACAAAGCCGCGCAGCTATGTGCTGGAAATGTTTCCCTATCCTTCCGGCCGCATTCATATCGGACATGTCCGCAATTACACCATGGGTGACGTACTCGCCCGGTTCCGGCGGATGACGGGCCATGAAGTGCTGCACCCGATGGGCTGGGACGCCTTTGTCATGCCCGCGGAAAATGCCGCTATCGAAAAGGGCGTGCCCCCGTCCGGTTGGACCCACGCCAATATCGATGCGATGAAGGCCCAGCTGAAGCGGCTGGGCTTCGCACTCGACTGGTCCCGCGAATTCGCGACCTGCGACGCCGAATATTACGGCCATGAACAGGCCCTGTTCCTAGACATGTTCGAAGGCGGGCTGGTCTATCGCAAGGAAAGCGCGGTCAACTGGGACCCGGTCGACATGACGGTCCTGGCCAACGAGCAGGTCATTGACGGCAAGGGCTGGCGCAGCGGCGCGGAAGTTGAAAAGCGGAACCTGTCACAATGGTTCCTGAAGATCACCGATTTTGCCGACGAACTGATCGAAGGGCTGGACGGACTGGACGGCTGGCCGGAAAAAGTCCGCATGATGCAGGAAAACTGGATCGGTCGCTCACAGGGCCTGACTTTCCGCTTCCAGCTCGATCAGCCAGCGGGCAATTTTGGCGATATCGAAGTCTTCTCGACGCGTCCGGACACGATTTTCGGAGCCAGTTTCTGTGCCATTGCCGCAGACCATCCGTTGGCCCTGGCATTGGCCGAAAATGATAAGTCATTGACGGAATTTGCCGATGACTGCCGCAAGACCGGCACCGCTGCAGCCGACATCGAGACTCAGGAGAAGAAGGGTTATGATACCGGCCTGACCGTCACGCATCCGCTGGATCCCGACTGGAAATTGCCCGTCTTTGTCGCCAATTTCGTGCTGATGGATTATGGCAGCGGGGCGGTTTTCGGTGTTCCGGCCCATGACCAGCGCGATCTCGATTTTGCCCGCAAATATGCGCTGCCCGTCACCCGGGTCGTTGCCGAGTCCGGCGAGGAAGATGCGCCGATTCACGATGAGGCCTATACCGGCCCGGGCCAGATCATCAATTCGCGTTTTCTGGATGGAATGGAAGTCGAGGCCGCCAAGCAGGCCGTGATTGATCGCGCGGAAAAAGAAGGCTGGGGCACCGGATCCACCGTCTATCGCTTGCGCGACTGGGGCGTGTCCCGGCAGCGCTACTGGGGCACACCGATTCCGATCATCCATTGCGACAGCTGTGGTGCCGTGCCGGTCCCCAGGGACCAATTGCCGGTCGAACTGCCCGAGGATGTCAGCTTTGACCAGCCGGGCAATCCGCTGGAGCGTCATCCGACATGGAAACATGTCGACTGCCCGAAATGCGGCGGCAAGGCGCGGCGCGAAACCGACACGCTCGACACATTCATCAACTCCAGCTGGTATTTCCTGCGCTTCGCCAGCCAGCCGGAAGACCAGCCGTTTGACAAGGACGTGCTCGCCAAATGGCTGCCGGTTGCGCAATATATTGGCGGGATCGAACATGCGATCCTGCATCTGCTCTATGCCCGCTTCTGGACCCGGGCGCTGAAATCGCTCGGAAAGGTCGATGTGGCCGAGCCATTTGCCAGCCTGTTCACGCAAGGCATGGTGACCCACGAAACCTATTCGCGGTCCCAGGGCGAGGGCAAGGGCGACATGTTCTTCACGCCAGCTGAAGTCTTGCGAGATGGCAATGGCGCGAAACTGATCGCAGATGGTGAATCGGTGGACATTGGCCGCGTGATCAAGATGTCCAAGTCGAAGAAAAATGTCGTCGATCCGGACGAGATTGTCGATCAATATGGCGCCGATGCGGTCCGCTTCTTCATGCTGTCGGACAGCCCCCCGGAACGCGATCTGCCCTGGTCGGAAGCCGGCATCGAGGGCAGCTGGCGATTTGTCCAGCGCCTGTGGCGACTGTTCATTGCAGCTGCGGACAATGATCAGGCGCCTGCGCAAGATGACAAGGACCTGCGGCGCAAGCTGCATCAGACCATCGCCGGCGTCGCCGAGGATATCGAGAACCTGTCCTTCAACAAGGCGGTCGCCAAGATATTCGAACTGGTCAACCTGATTGAAAAATCCGCGGAGTCACAGGACCGCAATGAAGCAATCCGGACGCTGGCCAGAATTGCTGCGCCGATGGTGCCTCATCTCGCCGAAGAAGCATGGGCCCTGTTCGGACATGAGGACCTGATCGCCAATGCTCCATGGCCGGACGTAGATGAAAGTCTGCTGGTCGAGGATGAAGTCACCATCGCGGTGCAGGTCCGCGGCAAGTTGCGCGATACGCTGGTGGCTGCGAAAGGGAGCGACCGGGAAACGCTTGAGCAACTTGCCCTTGCGTCCGAAAAAGTCCAGCGTACACTCGACGGCGCGGAAATTCGAAAGGTCATCGTGGTGCCCGACCGACTGGTCAATATCGTCATATGAGAGCAGCGCTCGCCCGTTTGTTTGTACTGGTCAGCAGCTCTTTGCTGCTCGCTTCCTGCGGACTTCAGCCGCTCTATTCCGGTGGCACGAATGGAGTGGTGGCCAGCCAGCTCGGCAATGTGCAGGTTGAGCCGATTGCGGGCAAGGCCGGCTGGCTGATGCGCAATGCTCTCAATGATCAGCTGGGCACTTTTCAGGGCAGCGAGTCCAAATATCGTCTGGTTATCGAGCTGGATGACAAGATTGCCGGCTTTGGTGTTCGCAGCAATGACCGGATCACCCGCGAACGCCGGACGTTGCGGGCGCGCTATCAGCTGGTTCGTCTTTCGGACAGCGCCGTGGTGATTGATGCGACCGCGGGATCGGATGCCGGTATCGACGTGGTGTCCTCGGAATTTGCCACTGTCGCCGCCGAAGATACGGCACTCGAAAATCTGGCCACTACCGTCGCCGACCAGATCGTCAAACGCCTGTCGCTATTTGCGCTGGAGCAGGACGGATCATGACCAAAATGCGGATCGCAGACGCATGAAAGTCAAGGACGGCGAGATTGTCGGCAAGTTTCAGTCTCAGCCAGATGCCTGGCGACTCACCCTGTTATGTGGTCCCAATGCCACGCGCTGTCAGGCGCTGGTCGACGAGATTATTGCTCCGCTATCCGACAGTGCCGAACGGATAGATCTCACCATTGCCGATCTCACCGAGAGTCCGGCGCGCCTGAGCGATGAAGCGAACTCCGCTTCGCTGTTTGGAGACAAGCGTTTCATCGTGGTGCGCCTGAACAGCGGCGAAGCGGTCCGGGCGGCAGCCTCCATCGAAAATCTTCTGGCATCTGATACCGGTGGCGACCCGGTGTTCATTGTCGCAGCGGGCATGGCGGACAAGACCGCACTGGCGAAGAAAATCGCCGCGGCTCCTGATGCACTGATCGCCACCTGTTACGAGACCTCGCAGCGCGATGCCGTTGCGGCGATCATCAATATGGCGCGCGACGAAGGCGTCCGGATTACATCAGACACAGCCGCAGCCATCGCGGCACTGACCAGCAACGACCTGGTTCTGGCGCGGCTGGAAATAGAGAAAATCGCACTTTATCTCGATGCGTCTCCCGAACAGCCTCAGGAAACAGATGCCGCAATATTGGCGGTTCTGGGAGCTGAAAATGACGAGGAAGATCTCGGCCTGCTGATCAATGCCGCGCTTAATGGCGATGCCCGGACGCTTACCCGGGAACTGGCCGCGGTGGCGCCATCAGGTTTTAGCGAAGTCGGCCTGATCCGCCTGATGCTGCGGCATCTCACGAAACTGGCCGATCTGCGCAGCAAGGTGGATCAGGGAACCGCGGTGGCGCGGCTGGTCAATAGTCCGTCGATTTTCTGGAAAGACCGGGACAATTTTGCCCGGCAGCTCAATATCTGGCCTTCGGCGCATGTCACACGCCTGATCGAGCGTGTCCTGGCGCTGGAAATCGCGATGAAGAGCAGCGGTCAGCCGGAACAGGTGCTGGTGCAGGAAGAGCTGCTGACCATTACGCGCAAAGCCGCAAAAATGCGCTAGAATACGGGTAAGACGACGTCGTCATTCATATTCGGCGGTGATCGCGATACGCCCGCGAAACTGTCCGCTGGCATTGCCATTGACTCGCAGTCGCCCACCAAAAGCGAAGGTC
>JBCBZY010000121.1:0-7951 GCA_039815115.1 Pseudomonadota bacterium
CCGCACAATGATCCGACGCTGATGTTCGTCAATGCCGGGATGGTTCCGTTCAAGAACATCTTCACCGGTGCGGAGAGCAGCGCTTATGCCACGGCCACGTCCAGTCAGAAATGCGTTCGCGCCGGCGGCAAGCATAATGATCTCGACAATGTCGGCTATACCGCTCGCCATCATACGTTTTTTGAGATGCTGGGGAATTTCTCCTTTGGAGACTATTTCAAGGAACAGGCGATCTATCATGCCTGGAAACTGATCACCGGTGAGTGGGGTATTGATCCCGAGCGGCTGACGGCGACGGTCTATCACACCGATGACGAAGCCTTTGATTTGTGGCGCAAGATTTCGGGATTGCCGGAAGAACGGATCATCCGGATCGCGACCCATGACAATTTCTGGTCGATGGGCGATACCGGTCCCTGCGGTCCCTGCAGCGAGATTTTCTACGATCATGGCGATCATATAGCCGGAGGCCCTCCGGGCAGCCCGGATGAAGACGGCGATCGCTTTGTCGAAATCTGGAATCTCGTGTTCATGCAATATGACCAACAGGCGGGCGGGGATCGCCTTGATCTGCCGAGCCCGTCAATCGACACCGGCATGGGTCTCGAACGTATCGCAGCGGTCATGCAGGGTACCCATGACAATTATGAGATTGACCTGTTCAAAACTCTGATTGCTGAGTCCGGATCGCTGACCGGCACTGCGACGACCGGTGACAATCAGGCCAGCCACCGAGTGATTGCGGATCACTTGCGTGCGGCCTCGTTCCTCGTTGCAGACGGTGTGTTGCCGGCCAACGAGGGCCGCGGCTATGTTCTGCGCCGTATCATGCGCCGGGCGATGCGCCACGCCCACTTGCTGGGTGCGCAGGATCCGCTGATGCACCGCATGGTCGGTTCCCTGACCGGAGAAATGGGCAATGCCTTTCCCGAACTGATCCGGGCAAAGCCGTTGATCGAAGAAACGTTGCTGCGTGAGGAAACCAGTTTTCGGCGGACGCTCGCCAACGGGCTCAAGCTGCTTGATGCCGAGATTGCGGACATGAGCGAGGGAGACACGCTGTCCGGCGAAACCGCCTTCAAGCTTTATGACACATACGGCTTCCCTTATGATCTGACCGAAGATGCCTTGCGCGCACGTTCGCTTGGTGTGGACCGTTCCGGTTTTGACGCGGCGATGGAACAGCAGAAAGCCGCTGCTCGCGCGGCCTGGAAGGGTTCCGGAGATCAGGCATCGGAAACCGTCTGGTTCGACATCGCAGAGCAGCATGGTGGTACGGAGTTCACCGGATATACCGCCGAAGAAGGCGAGGGGGTGATTGTTGCTCTCGTGAAGGACGGCACCGAAATCTCCGATGCCAAGGCGGGGGATGACATCATCATCCTGACCAACCAGACGCCATTTTATGGGGAAAGCGGTGGCCAGATGGGGGATGCGGGCGTTGTATCAGGCGCCGGCGGATTCCATGCAGTAATTTCGGACACCTCCAAACCGCTTGGTCGTCTTCACGCCCATCATGCGAAAATCGATAAGGGCGAAATCGCAGTGGGTGATACCATCCATCTCGAGGTAGATGGTGCACGCCGAACGCAACTCAGGGCCAATCACAGCGCGACGCACTTGCTCCACAAGGCGCTGCGCGATCACCTTGGCGACCATGTGACCCAGAAGGGTAGTCTGGTTGCCCCGGATCGTCTGCGCTTTGACTTTTCTCATTTATCGGCGCTGACAGAAGTTGAGATCCGGGCGGTTGAAGCGGATGTCAACGCGCAGATCCGTGGCAACAGTGCGGTTTTGACGCGTTTGATGAGTCCCGATGACGCGGTTGCCGCAGGGGCCCTTGCGCTGTTTGGCGAGAAATACGGAGATGAAGTCCGGGTCTTGTCGATGGGGCTGGAAGCGGGATCGGACTATTCGGTTGAACTCTGCGGGGGCACGCATGTTCAGGCATTGGGTGATATCGGTCTGATGGTAATTGTCGCGGAATCAGCTGTATCAAGTGGTGTACGCCGGATAGAAGCACTGACGGGCGAGGCGGCCCGGCTCTGGCTCGCCGAGCGTGACAGCAAATTGAAAACCATTGCCTCGGTGCTGAAATCGTCGCCCGAAGAGGCAGCGGAACGCGTGGCAGTGCTGGTGGAAGAACGCAAGAAACTGGACCGTGAATTGACCGAAGCCAGAAAAGCGCTGGCCCTTGCGGGAGACGGCGGCGGTACCGCCAAAGCGGAAGTCGAAACGGTCGGTGACGTGGCATTTACCGGTCAGGTGATCAACGGTTTGAATCCCAAGGAATTGCGCGGTTTGATCGATGAGGCGAAGAAGAAGCTCAGCAGCGGTATTGCCGTGCTGGTTGCAGTCAACGACGGTCGTGCTGCGGTAGCGGTTGGCGTGACCGATGATCTGACGGAAAGCTACAATGCTGTCGACCTGGTCCAGGCCGGTGTCGCTGCGGTTGACGGTAAAGGCGGCGGCGGACGCCCGGACATGGCGCAAGGAGGCGGACCGGACGGCAGCAAGGCCGACCAGGCCGTCGCAGCAATCAGGTCGAAGATTGCGGCTTGAGTTCGTCTTCGGCTGACGGTTTTTTCAGTGCGCCCGCCGTTTCCAGCGATTTCAGTATCGGTGCCTTGTCCAGGTCACCATCCGCCTTGATCTGCTGACGGAGCAAATCCCGTTTCTCGTGGATGGAAGCTATGACCGGACCCATGGCGACGCCATTTTCCACCAGCACGGCTTCGGAAAGTTGCAGAGATCCTTCGAGAGCCTCAGGCACGGCATCGGTGGCGCCTGCCTGATACAACTCTGCGGCATGCTCGGTATCGCGGGCACGGGCGATAATCGGCAGGTCGGGCACCCATGCGCGAACGCGTTTGACGATCTGGACCGAGAGCACCGGCTCGTCCATGGTCAGTACGAGTGCCTTGGCATGACCCAGCCGTAACCTGTCGAGCATTTCATTGCGGGACACGTTGCCGAATATGATCGGATATCCGTTTCGTCGTGCTTCCGCGACGACATCGATATTGGACTCGACCAGCAGGAATTCCTGTTCGTGCGTTTTCAACATGTCCGCGACCAGCTTTCCGACCCGGCCGAACCCGATAATGATGGTTTTTTGTGACTCCAGCGGCGTTTCGTCATCGAGGCTGATACTATCACCCCGCATTTCGATGCGTCGTGCCATGTCGTGGCCGAACCTTGCCAGCAGCGGCGTGATGGTCAGGCCGATCGCCGTAACAATTTGCCAGAATGCCGCAGTTTGCGGTTGAATCAGTTGCGCCTGCGCTGCCGCCGCGAGAACGATCAGCGTAGTTTCTGAGGGGCTCGCCATCAGTACCCCGGCTTCGGTTGCCGTGCCGACACGGGCCCCGGCAAAGCGCAGAAGGCCGCCGGTGACAACGGCTTTCACAATGACCACGCCAACGACCGCCGTAATCAAGGTGGCCCAGTTTTCCAGAATGACCCTGATATCGATCTGCATGCCCACTGTGATCAGGAAGACGCCGAGCGCGAGGCCTTTGAAAGGCTGGGTTATGACTTCGACCTCACCGTGATATTCGGTTTCAGCGATGAGCAAACCCGCCAGCAAGGCACCGACAATCGGAGACAGGCCGGTGGCTGCTGTGGCGAGGCTCGCCAATATGATGACCAGCAAGCTGACTGCGAGGAACAGGTCGGGACTTTTTGTCCGGGCTGCCTGAGCGAATATCCGGGGCAGAAGAATGCGGCCAAGTACCAGCATGCCGCCAATAACGATACCACTGATCAGCAGCGTGCGGCCCAGTTCGTCCCAGCCGGAATTTGCCGCCATGGCAGGAGAAATCGCGCCCAGCAGGAAAATGATCGGCACAATGGCCACATCTTCGAAAAGCAACATGGCGAGCGCCGCTTTGCCGACCGGGCTTTTGGTCCCGGACATCGGCAGGACCAGCGCGGTTGAGGACAGCGCCAGTGCAAGACCCAAGCCAACGGCTCCCTCCCAGCTTTGCTGCGGATAGCCGTAGAGATAGAGCGCGCCGCCAATCAAAGCACCGGAAATGGTTAGCTCGGCTGCGCCCACGCCAAAGACCAGTCGCCGGAGTGACCAGAGCCGCTTGAATGACAGCTCCAGACCGATCGAGAAGAGCAATAATATGATCCCGAACTCCGCGAAGGGTTCGATTGCCTCTCGATCATTTATGGTGACAAATCGGAGCCAGTCATACTGGCCTTGAAGCGACCCCAGACCCGAAGGGCCAAGCAGGATGCCGACCAGAATGAAACCAATAATCGGTGTTATCCGGAAACGGGCGAAGGCGGGAATGACGATTCCCGCTGCGCCCAGTATTACGATGGCATCAATGAAGGCCGGACTTTCAAACGGAGTTGCCATGTTCCTTTCCTATACGGGAAAGAAAGCCGTTGTCAGCATTCTTGATAACTTTCCGGGGAAAGTGGATCCTATTTCCAGTTATCCATCTCTTTTTCGAGATTGACCCGAATGGCTTCGAAAAACTGTTCGGTTGTCATCCACGACTGGTCCGGACCGATCAATATCGCGAGATCCTTGGTCATGTCACCGCTTTCCACGGTCTGGATGCAGACCCGCTCCAGCGTTTCGGCGAAGCGCGTGACTTCCGGCGTTTCGTCAAATTTGCCGCGATAGATCAGGCCGCGTGTCCATGCGAAGATTGATGCGATCGGATTGGTCGACGTAGCCTTGCCTTGCTGGTGCTGGCGATAGTGGCGAGTGACTGTGCCATGCGCAGCTTCCGCTTCCACTGTCTTGCCATCGGGCGTCATCAGGACTGACGTCATGAGGCCAAGCGAACCAAAGCCTTGTGCCACCGTGTCGGACTGGACATCGCCGTCATAGTTTTTGCAGGCCCAGACAAATTTACCGGACCATTTCATCGCCGCGGCAACCATATCGTCGATCAGCCGATGTTCGTAGCTAATACCTGCCTTTTCGAAATCAGCCTTGAATTCTGCTTCAAATATTTCCTCAAACAGGTCTTTGAACCGGCCATCATATTTTTTCATGATGGTATTCTTGGTCGAAAGGTAAACCGGCCATGCGCGTTGCAGGCCATAATTCATGCTGGCGCGGGCAAAGTCGCGGATCGAATCGTCGAGATTGTACATCGACATGGCGACACCGGATGAGGGAAAGCGGAAGACTTCTTCATCCTGCACAACGCCGTCATCACCTTCGAATATCATCCGGAGTTTGCCGGGGCCGGGAATGAGCATGTCGGTGGCGCGATACTGGTCGCCAAATGCGTGACGGCCAATTACGATCGGGTCGGTCCAGCCTGGTACCAGACGCGGCACATTGTCGATGACAATCGGCTCACGAAAGACCACCCCGCCCAGGATGTTGCGAATGGTGCCATTGGGCGATTTCCACATCCGCTTCAGGTCAAACTCTTCGACACGTGCTTCATCCGGAGTGATGGTTGCACATTTTACGCCGACGCCATGCTTCTTGATCGCATTGGCCGCGTCGACGGTGATCTTGTCATTTGTTTCGTCACGCTTTTCCACGGACAAATCATAATAGTGCAGGTCAATGTCGAGATAGGGTTCGATCAGTTTTTCGCGAATCCATTGCCAGATGATGCGCGTCATTTCATCGCCATCGAGTTCGACAACGGGATTTTTGACCTTGATTTTCGACATATTTGAAAGCTCTTTCCTGGATTGGGACAGGCGGGAGGAACAGTGTTGGGGCATCTCTTAGCAAAGATGGCAATATGTTCAACCATCAGTTCCGGGCTGAGCGGCAATTTTGTCCCGTGAGATCAGGAGTGTTGTCAGAGCAGGTCACTCTCCCTAAGTAACGTTCATGGCGATAGAGAAATATTCGAACAAGGGACTGGGCGAAGCGAAATGGTCTTTCCCGCCAGTCCACCCTGAAGGCCGCAAATTTGCAGTCATCTCCGGACTGGTAACGGCGGCTTTTGCATTTTTGGCCTGGGAGACCCTGGCCTGGCCAATGGCCGGCGTGACAATCTGGGTGCTGGCCTTTTTCCGGGATCCGAAACGGGTAACTCCACTTGACGATAAATATATCGTGGCTCCCGCCGACGGTCTCGTCAATCTGATCATGCCGGTAGTCCCGCCGGCAGAATTGCAGGGCGAGGGCGGTCTGGGCGATGAAGAGCTGATCCGGGTTTCGATTTTCATGAGTGTATTTGACGTCCACATCAACCGGACTCCGATTGAAGGCACGGTCAAACGACAAGCCTATATATCCGGTAAATTTCTCAATGCCGATCTCGACAAGGCCAGCGACGAGAACGAACGCCAGCATTTCATGGTGGAACGCAATGATGGCCTGAAGGTCGGCTTCACGCAGATTGCCGGTCTGGTCGCGCGCCGCATCATGGCCTTCGTAAAGGAAGGGGACTTTGTCGCGGCCGGACAGCGTATCGGGTTGATCCGCTTTGGCAGCCGCGTCGACGTCTATCTGCCCAAAGGCACCACCCCCAATGTCGTTCTGGGGCAACGGACGATCGCCGGCGAGACAGTTATCGCGGAAGTCGGAACGATGAAAGAGATCGAGGGCGTAGGCCAATAATGTCCGGCTTGCCAAATCGGATCGGGTGTACCGGCAAATGAGCGGACCAGGCACCGGCAAGAGACCCGAGCGTGGTATTTCTCTTCGGCAATTCATTCCAAATGCGGTCACTGCTCTGGCACTGAGCGTTGGGCTCAGCGGTGTGCGATTTGCCTATCTGGAAAACTGGGTCCTCGCTGCGGGCGCGATCGTGCTGGCCGGCATATTGGACGGTCTGGACGGTCGAATAGCCCGGTTGCTCAATGCCCAAAGCCGCTTTGGTGCGGAACTCGATTCACTCGCTGACGTGATTGCATTTGGCGTGGCGCCCGCTCTCGTCATGTTTTTCTGGTCCACACAACATATGCCGCAATTTGGCTGGGTGCTGACACTGACCATGGCCGTCGGCTGTGCCTTGCGCCTCGCGCGGTTCAACGCCCATATTGACGATGAAGATCAACCCCATAAATCTGCCGGGTTTCTAACTGGTATTCCGGCACCAGTCGGGGCCGGGCTGGTAATGCTGCCGTTATATTTGTGGATGGTAACCGGACAGGAATTCTTCCGGCACTATGCGCTGGTGGCCCCCTGGATCGTAGTCATAGCCTTCCTGATGATTTCCAACACGGCGACCTACAGCTGGTCGTCATTGCGCCTGCGCAAGAATATCCGTCTGGAGGCGTTGGCACTGTTCGCGCTGCTCGGTGTGGCGTTGCTCAACAATCCCTGGATTACGCTATGCGCGATCAGCATTGGCTATATTGTGCTGATTCCGTTCAGCATCAGAAGCTATGCCAAGGTCAAGCGGCAACGGCGAGCGGAGCAGGCCGCAACGAGCGATTCTGCGTCCTGACCGGTGATACTGTCATAGCGATTGACCGCACCCGAACCTTGCGAAGGGTTTGAGCAGTCGACACCCCGGTTGCGGGTATTTCCAACTCTTGACGAATCACCGAAGCGATCTTGCCGCGATAGGCCATGAACATATAGGTGATGACTGACAAAGCCCCGAAAAAGGCGAGTGCGAAGATAGTGGTGATAGCAAAGGTCAGCATGGCAAATTCCTGTATGTTCTGTCTATGAACGCATAATGTTCTAATTATGTTCTTTTTGTCAACCGTTATTGTCAAATGACACTAAAAATTCGCCGAAATCGGGAAAAGGTTACAATATTCGCCGCTTTGGGCTTGCATTCCTTGCTGCGTGGCTTTAACGGCACGCTCATTCCACATGGAGAGCACACATACCGGTGCCAACGCCGCCCTTTCAGGTCGACTGCGGTTCTCAGCTTTCCAGAGGCATAACCGGAAGGAGAAAGACTATGGCGGCCCCTGTCGTCACCCTACAGCAATTGATTGAAGCCGGATCCCATTTCGGCCACCAGACCCACCGCTGGAATCCCAAGATGAA
>JBCBZY010000161.1:0-6266 GCA_039815115.1 Pseudomonadota bacterium
GGTAGTGGGTTCAACGGGCAGGCAAGGGCTGGCCCAAATCAGGCAACTGGCTGCGACCGGTCGCAAGGTACGTGCGTTGTCGCGCAGCGAATCACCAGACCTTGGCGGCAGCAATGCGGCAGACGAAGCGCGGGTCTTTGATCTTTATGACGAGACGACCTGGGTTCCCGCCTTTGAGGGATCGGACGCTGTTTTCTATACCCATCCGCTGCAGGCACGCGAGGACCGGGCGACCTTGACCGGGCGCGTGGCAGCGGCGGCAAAGGAAGCCGGGGCCGAGCGGTTTGTCTGGAATACCTCGAGCTGGATTCCCAATCGGCCTGGCGAACCGTTTACCTATGGCAATAATACGACGGCCATCAACAGCATCTTCCGATCCGGCATTCCGGCAACCATCTTCGGATCGGTTCTGTTCATGGACAATTTGCTGACCAACTGGGCCCGCCCGTTCATTGTCCACGAAGACCGTTACGTCTATGCTCACAAACCGCATCTGCAGGCCAACTGGATCAGCCTGGATGATGTCGGCAAATGCATGACGGCTGCGCTTGACCGGCCGGATATGGAGGGTACCTGGATGAATATTGGCGGCCCGGAGCGGTTGATGCCGACAGATGTCACTGCAATCCTGTCCCGCGTGTTCGGGCGGGAGATCAAATATGACCCCTGCACGCCGGAGGAATTTGGCGACCTGCTGGTCGACGCTCTTGGCGATTCCATGGTTCCGGAAGCGCGCAAAGACTTTTCCGCCGGTATCGCGGCCTTCTATCATTATAACAATGATTCCCCGACCCGGCCGTTCGAAGTGAATTTCGAATATCAGCAGGAATGCCTGCCCGAAGTCGAATTCGAAACCATGGAAGAATGGGCCGCCCGTCAGGACTGGTCAGACGAGGCCCATCGCCCCTCCGCCGGATAATTTTTTCGGAATAATTGAACCTTTCGCTCCCTGGCTTCGACTATAGAAGCAAGGGGGCAGGAGGTGTGCGTGCGTTACAGCGATACAGATCGGGTATTCGATGAATTGCTGCTGACGCGGATTCAGGCCGGAGACCGCCGCGCCGCCGAACGCTTGGCGGCACGCTGGCAACCCCGTTTGATGCGCACTGTCTTCCGGTTGTTGCGGGATGAAGAACAGGCCCGGGCTGCCGTTCAGGAAGCCTGGACAGGGATCTGCAAGGGCTGGCGCGGGCTGCGTGGGCCCAACAGATTTCCGGCCTGGGCCTATACGATTTTGCATCGCCGCTGTGCGGACCGGATCCGCGCAGAACAACGTCAGCGCACTCTTTTTTCGGGAGTCGAGCCCGACGGAGAAGAGGCCATTGGCCCGCAAGCGGAAGACAAGGTGACGATTGACCAGGCCTTTGACCGGCTGAGTGCGGATCACCGGGTTGCGGCCATTCTCTACTTTAGCGAAGGCCTGACCGCACGAGAAATTGCGGCGGTTACCAGTGTCCCGCTTGGCACGGCCAAGACCCGGATTTTTCATGCCCGCCGACAATTGCGAGCAGACCTCGATGACAATCCTATCCAAGAAGGAGTAATGACATGACCAAATTTGACAATGATCTCGGAGCAGCATTGGCTGCCGAAGATCGCGAGTTTCTCGAAGATCTGGAAAATGGTCGCGGGCTTTTCGATCAGCTGGGTGCCACCTTGCAGGGTCCCATGCGCTTCTGGACCTGGCTGATCACCATAGTCACCTTTCTCTGGTTCTGCTTCGCCATCTATGCTGGCTGGCGGGCTTTTGAGGCGACCCAGTTGCGTGAGACCATCCTGTGGGCGGCGGGGTTCCTGCTCTCATTTCAGGCCGTCGGTTTGATGAAAATGTGGATGTTCGACCGGATGAACCTGCTTTCGCTGCTGGCCGAAATGAAACGGATCGAGCTGAGAGTGGCACAGCTTTCCGAGCGGCAAGGCTGAGACGGATCAGGGGGTGTTTTCCGGGTTTCAACCCCTAAACCGTTGCCAGAACGGGCGACCGGCCAGTATCGCCTGCGCCGCATTGTGACCCGGGGCACCCGTCACTCCGCCGCCCGGATGGGTCCCCGATCCGCACATCCACAGGCCGCGAACCGGCCCCCTGTAATTACCGGATCCGACCACCGGGCGTGCGGCCCATAGCTGGTCCAGAGACATGCGGCCGTGAAATATGTCGCCGCCAATCAATCCGAACTTGCGTTCCAGATCGAGCGGCGACAGCGCCATCTTGCCCAAAATCAGCTTCTGAAATCCCGGCGCGTGGTCCTCGACGACATCCAGGATCGCTTGCACCGCAGCGTCCCTTTCGCTGTCCCAGCTGCGGCCGTCCGGAAGCTGCGGTGCGAATTGCTGGCAGAACAGGCTGGCGACATGCTTGCCCGGCGGGGCCAGACTGTCATCGACAAGACTGGGGATCAGCATCTCGACCACCGGCTTTCGCGACCAGCCAAATTTCTGCGCATCGCGCCAGGCCCGGTCCATATAGTCGAGAGACGGCGCCATGATGATCCCCGATTTGAGGTGGTCACCAGCGCCCGGCAGATCAGAAAAATCGGGCAGGCCATCAAGCGCCAGATTCATCCTGAAGCTGCCTGACCCGCATTTATAGCTCGCCATCATCTGGCGGAAATCATCCGGCAGATCGCCCGGAGCCATCATCTGGTCATAGAGCAGCTTCGGCCCGACATTGGCGATGATATGTTCCGCCTGCATCTGCGCGCCGTCCGCGAGCTGTACCCCGCCCGCCTGTCCGTTGCTGACCAGCACCCGTTCAACCGGACTCCCGGTCCGGATATCCACGCCAACGTCCCGGCAGGCCTCTGCCATGAGTTCGGTGATCCGCCCCATGCCGCCCTGGACATGGCCCCACTGCCCTTGTTCCCCGTTTACCTCGCCAAAGACGTGATGGAGCAGAACATAGGCGCTGCCTGGCGTATCCGGGCTGGCATAATTGCCGACAACCGCATCAAACCCGAAGGCGGCCTTTATCGGCGCGCTTTCGAACCACTGGTCGAGCAGCTCCCGGGCACTGAGCGTGAACAGCTGGATGATCTGATGCTGTTGCAAGACAGACAGTTTGTGAAATTGCCGGCCTTGCCGAATGACATCCAGCAGAGGCAATGCGCCACCACCCGCGCCCGGCGGAATCTTGAGAGCCATGTCGCGCAGCATTGCGGCTGCTCCTTCCAGCATCGCGTAATAGTCCGGCAGTCGGGCTGCATCCTTTTCTGAGAATCGCGCCATTTCCGCCTGGGTCGCGTCCAGTCCTCCGCCAAGTTTCAGATAATCACCATCTCCGAGCGGCAGGAAATTGCTCAACGGGCGCAGAGAGACCCGATAGCCGCGTTCCACCAGCGCCAGATCGGCAATGATTTTCGGCTGGAGCAGGGAGACGGTGTAGCTGGCGGTGGAATTGCGGAAGCCGGGATGAAACTCCTCGGTCACTGCGGCTCCGCCAACCACATTGCGTGATTCCAGAATCCGCACCGTCATGCCCGCGCGCGCCAGATAGAAGGCGCAAACGAGGCCGTTATGGCCACCGCCAATGATCAGGGCATCAACTGGCTTGTTCATGGGAAAGGGCGACTTCAGGCTTGCTCGTCGAAATAGGGTCGGTCGCCGGCGATGGTCGCGCGTTCCATGACCCGGCGCTCGGGGAAATAATCCGAGGCAGCAAAATGCTGGGAAGCCCGATTGTCCCAGAAGGCCACCGCACCCCTGGTCCAGCGGAAGCGGCACTGAATTTCCGGATCTGCCGCGGTGGCATAGAGTCGGGCCAGCAGCGCATCGCTCTCGGCCCGGCCCAAGCCGGCAATGTGGCTGGTAAACGCGTTATTGACATAGATGGCGCGCAATCCGGTTTCGGGATGGGTGCGAATGACCGGATGTTCCTGTGGCGGATATTTGTCATGCAGCTCCTCCGGCGTCTTGCCCAGCCGCTTGGCGAAAACCCGGGCAATGTCATGGATGGCAGTCAGGCCCGTGACGCGTTCCCGCAGCTCTTCCGGCAAATTCTCATAGGCCAGGTTCATATTGGCAAACAGCGTGTCACCCCCGACCGGCGGGATTTCCACGGCACTGAGCACCGATCCGAGAGACGGCTCCGGACGCCAGGTCACGTCGCTGTGCCACATATTCTCCTTGCCCCGGCTCTCCGGTCCGTGGGCAATCCGGAGTACCTCCGGGACGGATTGATCCTTCGGCGTGGCAGGATGAATCTCGAGTTCGCCGAACCGTCGGGCGAAGCCTGTCAGCTGCTCCTGCGTCAAATGCTGGTCGCGGAAGAATATGACCTTGTGGGCCAGCAGCGCTTCACGGATTCCGGTGATCACCGTTTCATCAAGAGGATCCGCGAGCGATATCCCGCCAATCTCCGCTCCGATTGCCGGTGTCAGCTGCCGGACGTCCAGTCCGCAGTCTGCCAGTGCCGCGGGTGCTGCCGTAGCCATATTTGTCTCCTCTCAATTGCGCCAATCCTAGCATGACTCGAGGCCCGGCTGCCATGACGTTTTTCGGTCCGGAAACCCGCACTTGCAAAAAGAGCGTTTGCGCGAAGGTCTGCGATGGCTAGTACAGGAGCAAAAATACCAAAGGAGAGAATCAGATGAGCGATCTCGTCATCCCGGACAGCAAGGCGACAGACAACACGCACTGCACATCATCAGATTATGACCGTCTCTATGCGGAAAGCCTGTCAGATCCGGATGGGTTCTGGGGAGAGCAGTCGGCGCGTCTGGACTGGATTACGGCGCCGGGGAAGGTGGCCAACTGGTCTTTTGACCCGGTGGATATCAAGTGGTTTGAGGATGGGGTTCTCAACATCTGCCATAATGCAGTGGACCGTCATGTCGCGGCCGGCATGGGCGATGTAACCGCGCTCATTTTCGAGCCGGATGATCCGGATGGTGCCGCCCGGATCCTCACCTATGGCGAGCTGCTGGCAGAAGTGATCCGGATGGCGAACAGCCTTGGGGCGATGGGCGTAGCGAAGGGTGACCGGGTCACGATCTATATGCCGATGATCCCGGAAGGCGCGATTGCAATGCTCGCCTGCGCCCGGATCGGGGCGATCCACTCGGTCGTGTTTGGCGGCTTTTCTCCCGATGCACTCGCCGGCCGGATCGCCGATTGCGAGAGCAAGTTCGTGATCTGCGCCGATGGCGGGCTGCGCGGCGGCAAGGACGTGCCGCTCAAGGCCAATGTCGATGCGGCGCTGGCAAAAGATGGGGTCGATGTCGATGCGGTGCTGGTGGTCAACCACACGGGAACAGACACCGCGATGACCGCCGGGCGCGATCACTGGTATCACGAGATCAGCGCGGATGTCTCCGGGGACTGCCCGTGCGAGCCGATGAACGCGGAAGACCCTTTGTTCATTCTCTATACGTCAGGTTCGACCGGCAAGCCCAAGGGTGTGCTCCACACCACCGGCGGCTATGCGGTGTGGACCGCGACCACTTTCCATTATGTGTTTGATTACAAGCCTGGCGAGGTCTTCTGGTGCTCGGCCGATATCGGCTGGGTCACCGGCCACAGCTATATCGTCTACGGCCCGCTGATCAACGGCGCGAGCCAGGTGATGTTCGAGGGCGTGCCCAACTATCCCAATCACAGCCGCTTCTGGCAGGTGGTGGAGAAGTACAAGGTCAACATCTTCTATACCGCCCCGACCGCGATCCGGGCGCTGATGCGCGAAGGCGATGCGCCGGTACAAAAGCATGACCGCTCCTCCATCCGCCTGCTCGGCACCGTGGGCGAGCCGATCAACCCGGAGGCCTGGCGCTGGTATCATGAGGTTGTGGGCGAGAGCCGGTCCCCGATCATCGATACCTGGTGGCAGACCGAGACCGGCGGCGTGATGATCACCACCCTGCCCGGCGCGCACGGCATGAAGCCGGGCAGTGCCGGCAAGCCGTTTTTCGGGATCCGGCCAGAGCTGGTCACCAATGACGGCGATGTGCTGGACGGCGCGGCCGACGGGAACCTTTGCATCACGGCAAGCTGGCCGGGACAGGCGCGCAGTGTTTACGGCGACCACCAGCGCTTTATCGATACCTATTTCTCGACCTACAAGGGCAAATATTTTACCGGCGATGGCTGCCGCCGCGACGGGGACAGCTATTACTGGATCACCGGACGGGTTGACGATGTAATCAATGTCTCTGGCCACCGCATGGGCACTGCCGAGGTGGAAAGCGCGCTGGTCTCCCATCCCAAGGTCGCCGAAGCGGCCGTGGTCGGCTATCCGCACGACATCAAGGGCCAGGGCATCTACTGCTATGTCA
>JBCBZY010000302.1:0-3504 GCA_039815115.1 Pseudomonadota bacterium
ATAAAGCGATTGACGCGCTCAGTTAAGTTAGAGCTTGGATGGTAAGAAGCCATCTGAGCTCGGTATCTCATCTTAAACTGAGTCAAAAGTGTCCGGGACAGCATGTTCATGAACTCTGTTCCGCGAGTATCCGCTCAAAGCGCACCATCTCCTCGCGCATCAGGAAATCGAGCATACCCTTCGCAGCATGCAGAAGCACTGCCCGAAGACTGCGATCCTCCAGATTGTCGACCGCAAAATTGCGTCGCATGATATCGCATTCCTGACGGACAACCTGTGCGAATAGATTATCCTTGTCCTTGAACCAGCTATACACGGTTACTTTGGAAACCTCGGCCCGGGCTGCAATCGCTTCGATAGTAGACGCAGAGAAACCGTTCTGGAAAAACTCAGCGCGAGCTGCGTCCAGAATTTCCGCGATTTTCCGCTGACTGTCCCGCCGGTTCGTGCGAACTGGCGGATGTGTGATGCCTGTCTCGGACAAATGTCTACCCCTCTTCGCCTATCGCAATAGCAAAATGAACGGAAGCGTTCAAATAAAACGTTGACGTTCATTTTGGTCAATGGCATTTTGCAACTGTCTGGTATGGTCCAGACTGATTCAATCACGGATGACTGTGTGACGGACCGGCTCCATCTTCCCCTGATGGCAATTTTCCCTGCGCTTTTCCTGACAAGTGGCTGTGTGAACATGGCCCCGAAGTCAGCCGCGCCCGGAATCGCTGCCGAGGTTCCCGCCAGCTTTCCCGGGGAAGAGCAAGCTGGCGTCTATGATCCGTCCGGTTGGTGGACCGCATTCGAGGATCCGGTGTTGAACCGCCTCCTGGGCGAGGCGCTCGACCGCAATCTGGATATCGCCGAAGCACGGGCCCGGCTCAGAGCAGCGGAGGCACAGGCGCGCCTCTCTAAGAGCGGCCTGTTTCCGCAACTCAACGCCAGCCTGGGCAGCAGCTATTCGGACTCGCCACTGGCTGGCACGGGTTTCGGTGCCGGTGCCGGAGCCGGTGCAGGAACCCAGCGGCTGGAAGTCGAGACTTACACTTCCGGTCTGGCGTTTTCCTATGAGCTGGATCTCTGGGGCAAGTTGCGCAACGAAGCGCGGGCAGGGCGGGCCGATGCCTTTGCCGCCGCCGCCGATCTGCAGGCGGCCCGTCTCGCCGTCCTCGCCGAAACCATCACCAGCTATTTCGATCTGGTCGATGCCCGGCATCAAATCCTGCTGACGACGCGAATTATTGACGTGCTGGGCGACCGTGTGGATCAGACAGAAAGCCGTTATCAGCGCGGGCTGGTTTCCTCCTTCGAGCTTTATCAGGTGCTACAGGATTTCCGGAACATCCAGGCCGGACTGCCGCAGCGTGAAAGTCAGCTGGCGGCGATCGAGGGGCAGCTGGCCGTGCTGGTCGGGCGCTATTCCGACAATATGGACGAGTTGCTCAATACCGGGCTGGAACCCAAACTTATTTTCGCGGACATTCCGGCAGGTTTGCCGATTGATCTGCTGGCCCAGCGACCGGACGTCCGCGCTGCTGGGCAGCGCATGGAAGCCGCCAGATTTACCGTCGGGGCCCGCAAGGCGGACCAGTTCCCCGCACTCAGCCTCTCAGCCTCGACCGGCACGCAGTCCGGCACGCCCTCAGGTGTGTTTGACGTGATGGACAAATGGGTGCTGAGCCTTGGCGCGAACCTGACGGCACCGCTGTTCCAGGGCGGTCGGATTCGCGCCAATATCGCGGTTGCCGATGCCCAATATGCCCAGCAAACCGCGGCTTATGCGCGATCGGTGCTGAACGCCTATCAGGAAGTCGGGACGGCGATCGAGCGGTATGAAGAGGAACGTCAGCGGTACCGGTTCCTGTTCTCTCAACTGGGGGAAGCGCAGGCCGCGGCGGATCTGCAATCCCGGCGGTTCGGCACCGGCGTGGGCAATTATGTTGATTATCTGGATGCCTTGCGCGCGCAATATCAGGTGCAGTCCCAGCTTTCGTCGGCCGGCCGGGATGTCGCTTTGGCACGTCTGGGCGTCCATCGGGCACTGGGGGGTAGCTGGGATCAGTCTTCCGCTGACGGTGGGGGAAACGCCAGTGCAAATCGTTCCGAAAATCTTGTACCGGCCAGCCGAGGAGAAGAGTAAGTGCATCGACAACGAGTCATTGGTGGTCTTATCTTGCTGGGCGCCATTCTCATCGCCGCGCTGCTATACCTGTTCCGCTCAACCCCGGAAGGCGAAGCGCCGGAAGAACTGATCCCGCTGGTTCAGGTGGCTCCGATCGAAATTCGTTCGGGCAATCTGATGGTAAGCGGATCGGGCACCGTAAGGGCGCGGGATGAAGTGACCCCTGGCCGCCGAAGTGGCTGGCAAGCTGGTCTATGTAAACCCAAGGTTGCGAGAAGGGCAAAGCGTGGCCAAGGGCACAGTCCTGTTTCGGATCGATGACTCGGACTATCGCAATTCGGTGCAGACGGCCCAGGCCGATGTCGCGTCCCAGAACGTGGCGCTGCTCCAGGCCGAGGAAGAGATGACCCTGGCGAAGGACGAATTGGCCCGTTTTGCGGAACGGTCTTCCGAAAGCGCCGCCTATGCAAGTGTTGATGACAATGATTTCGCAGCCCGCATCCTGCCGCCTGCCGAGCTCACTGAAGCCGTGACGTCTGAACAGGAAAAGCGGGCAGCACCCAATGGTCTGGCCACCCGCGAGCCGCAGCTCCAGTCTGCAAGAGCGGGACTACGCCGTGCCCGTGCGCAGCTGTCCAATGCGCAGATCGCGTTACAGCGAACAACGGTGCGCGCACCGTTTTCGGGTGTGGTGCGTTCGGAGAGCATCGCAGTGGGCAGTTATGTAGCTCCCGGTCAGTCGCTGGGGCAAATGGTCGGCACGTCCCAGCTGGAGGCGTCCATTCCCTTGTCCGAGAGAGACGCGGCACTGATCCCGGCTCTGTGGCGCCAGGGGGGCGGCGCCCGGATCGAAGCCTCGGTCTTCAGCACTTATGGCGGCACCCGCTACCGCTGGCAGGCCTTTGTGGACCGCGCCAGCAGCGTCCTGAATCCGCAGACGCGGACCATCGACATTTTCCTGAGGATACCCAATCCGCTGCGTGGCGGGTCTCCGGCTGCGGACCAGAAGGAGGGGGAGCCCGACGCAACCGCTGCGTCAGCGCCGCCGTTATTTGTCGGCAGCTTTGTCGAAGCGGAAATCACCGGCAAGGCTCTGGATGCTTATGCCGTGCTGCCTCTGGCTGCATTGCGGCCGGGCAACAAGGTCTGGCTGGTGCGCGAGGGACGGCTGCGCATCATCGATGTTGATCTGTTGCAGCGCACGGATACCAAGGTGCTGGTCAGTACCCGCGGTCTGGGAGCTGATCCGGTTGCCGTCATCGGAAGCCTGAAAGCGGCAACGGACGGGCAGAAGGTGCGCATTTCCGGTGCCCGGAAGCGGATAAGGCGATGCTGACCAAGGCCGCGATGGCGGAGGCGATGGGCATGGAGGTCGCAATCTGCGGCAC
>JBCBZY010000081.1:0-9800 GCA_039815115.1 Pseudomonadota bacterium
CATGATGTGCAGAAATCCGCGTCAAATTCATAAAGGACATATTGTATCTTGACACTTGGTGACCTGGATTTTGTCGTCGGAGAAGCATGTTATTCATATTGATGGGAGTTATGCCCTCGGAACTTTGAAAAAAAGATGGTCTTTCGGGCAAACTCGGATTGCCCGGTCATCTTGGAAATCCAACGCACCTTAAAACCCCTCCCTTGCCGAAAGCGTACAACGCGCCTAAATTGCGCGCATGGGAAAACATGATCATCACGAGCATCACGGCGATTCTCTCGCCGATGCGGCGCGCGCCAATCTGGAAGCCGCTGGCGAAAAATGGACCGAGACCCGGGCCACAATATTCGAAGTCCTGGCCGGTTTTTCCCGTCCGGCTTCGGCCTATGACATCGCCGATCTGGTCTCCACCGCCCGTGGCAAGAGAGTTGCTCCCAATAGCGTTTACCGCATTCTCGACCTGTTCGTGGCGAAAAACATCGCCTTGCGCGTCGAGAGCGCAAAGGCGTATATCGCCAACACCCATCCCGGATGCCAGCATGACTGCATGTTCCTTGTCTGCAGCTCCTGTGGCGAAGCAACCCATATCGACAATGATCTCCTGTCTGCCCAAGTACGGGATGTTGCGCAAAAGGAAGGCTTCAACTCGATCCGTCCCGTTATTGAAGTCCAGGGTATTTGCCAGAAATGCAACTAGGCTCCCGACCGTCCGGCCCCAAAGGTCAGCCTGTGTTCATGCCTGCGCTGCACAATGTTCGACATCGCTCGCCATTGGCGCTAACGTGCGATGAAACAGGGAGTAAATATGTCAGGGCCTGATACACCATTACTGGACAAGGTAACCTACCCGGCCGATCTCAGAAAACTGAAACCCGAACAGCTCACGCAATTTGCGGAGGAGCTGCGCAGTGAGGTAATCGATACCGTGTCAGTCACCGGTGGCCATCTCGGCGCGGGACTGGGTGTGGTCGAACTGACGGCGGCTATTCACTATGTATTCGATACACCCAATGACCGTCTGGTCTGGGATGTCGGGCATCAATGCTATCCCCACAAGATCATCACCGGTCGTCGCGACCGGATCCGTACCCTGCGTCAGGGCGGCGGCCTGTCGGGCTTCACCAAGCGTGCCGAAAGCGAATATGACCCGTTCGGAGCAGCCCACAGTTCAACGTCGATCAGTGCGGCGCTCGGCTTTGCCATTGCCAACAAGCTGAACGACAAGCCCGGTCGCGGCATCGCTGTGATCGGCGATGGCGCAATGAGTGCAGGCATGGCCTATGAAGCGATGAACAATGCCGAAGCAGCCGGCAATCGCCTCGTTGTCATCCTCAATGACAATGACATGTCGATCGCACCACCGGTTGGCGGTCTGTCAGCCTATCTGGCGCGGATCGTATCCTCTCGCGAATTTCTCGGCATCCGCCAGCTCGCACGGCGAGTGGCCAGCAAGCTCCCCAAAGCGCTTTACGATGCTGCACGCAAGACTGATGAATATGCCCGTGGCATGACCATGGGCGGGACCCTGTTCGAGGAACTGGGCTTTTATTATGTCGGTCCGATTGACGGTCATAATATGGAGCATTTGATCCCGGTCCTGGAAAATGTCCGCGATGCCGCAGAGGGTCCCTGTCTGGTCCACGTCGTCACCGAAAAGGGCAAGGGCTACAAACATGCCGAAGAGGCAGCCGACAAATATCACGGGGTAGCGAAGTTCGACGTGGTGTCCGGCAAGCAGGACAAGGGTCCTGGCGGCGGACCGCCCGCCTATCAGAATGTCTTTGGCGAGACGCTTGCCAAACTGGCCAATGATGACTCCCGGATTTGTGCGATCACTGCCGCGATGCCATCCGGCACAGGCGTCGACAAATTTGCCAAGGCCCATCCCGACAAGGCTTTTGATGTCGGAATTGCGGAGCAACATGGGGTAACCTTTGCTGCAGGCCTCGCCGCGCAGGGCATGCGGCCATTTTGTGCGATCTACTCCACCTTCCTCCAGCGCGCCTATGATCAGGTCGTGCACGATGTGGCGATCCAGAATCTGCCCGTGCGATTTGCGATTGACCGAGCGGGGCTGGTCGGCGCCGACGGCAGCACCCATGCCGGCAGCTTTGACCTGACCTATCTCGCTACCCTGCCCAATTTCGTGGTGATGGCTCCGAGTGACGAAGCCGAACTGGCACACATGACCTACACGGCCGTGCAGCATGACAGCGGCCCGATCGCCTTCCGCTATCCCAGAGGCAGCGGCACCGGCGTGCCGATACCGGACCGGCTCGAGCAGCTCGAAATCGGCAAGGGACGCGTCGTCAAGCAGGGCGCCAAGGTCGCCATCCTGTCACTGGGCGCCCGGCTGACCGAAGCCATGAAGGCCGCGGACCGGCTGGAAGCCAAAGGTCTCAGCACCACCGTCGTGGATCTGCGCTTCGTCAAACCACTGGATGAAGAGCTGATCCGCAAGACGCTGACCTCCCATGAAGTCGCGGTCACTGTCGAGGAAGCCTCTGTCGGCGGACTGGGCGCGCATGTCCTGACGCTGGCGTCAGATCTGGGGCTGACTGATGCGGGCCTGAAAATCCGGACGATGCGCCTGCCCGACCGTTTTCAGGATCAGGACAAGCCGGATCTGCAATATGCCGAAGCCGGGCTGGATGCCGATGGCATTGTCGAGACAGTGCTCAAGGCACTGCGCCACAACAGCGCCAGCCTGGAAAGCAATATCGAAGAGGGCGCGCGGGCCTGATTCAGAATTTCAGGTGAAAGCGGATTGCCCCGCCGAAATCATCCCCGATCGTTTCAAAATGCCCAGGCTCCTGTCGCCAGAACAGGTTGGTATTGAGATATCCGCCCCATAATGGCGTCGCATAGACCATCTCGCTGACCAGCTCCCGGCCGGCTGGAGCCAGATTGAGAGTTCGCTGACCAAATTCCGTCTGCAAGGTCTGGTAGCTATACCCCACTGGCAGGAAAAGATTGAGCCCGCCATTGCTGACCCTGAGCGGCTGGGCAAAACGAAAGGCTAACTGGTCCGTGCTCTGAAAAAGCCCGGATTTTGCGAGGTCGATCGCAAAGCTTGAGCTCTGCAAAGTCCCGCCGGTCACCAGATTCGCGGATTCGGCCTTGGTCCAGCCGCTGCGCCAGCTTGCCGAGCTGCGCCATCCGGCACCCAAAATGGAAGACAGATCAAGATCCGCGCGGCCATCGACAAACAGGCTTCTGGCACCCTGCGCTCCAAGTGTTTCGGAGAAACGCGATCCCAATATTGTGGCCTCTTCATCCATCATGCTGGCAGCGATACTGAATGTGGCCGGTCCGACTGCGCGATCAATGGCCACGCCGACCGTCGCGAAGTTGCGCTGATTGCGTTCAGGATTCTGCGCCAGTTCCAGATAGCTAGACGAACTGGACTCTAGATCAGCGTTCCCGCTTTCGGCGCTGAATGTGAGGCCGAAATTGTCAATCTTTTGCCTCAAGGCCAGAGCAGACCGGGCCTGTCCCGTAAAGCCGCGCTCCCGCGCCGGTGATGGTGCCACGAGGAAGGCCGCGCCGGGCTGTCCCTGAACCTGGGCGACCAGACCGCTGGATCCTCGCCGGAAACCAACTGCCAGATCCAAATCCGGCGCCACGCGCGTCAGAACCGAGGCCGCGAGAAGTCTCGCTTCCCGGGCCTGATAGTAGGACAGCCGCAAATCATTGTGACCGATACGATTCACCCCGTCCTTGCTGATACTGACAGCGATATGCATGCCAGCGCTCGCCGCACTCATGCTGCGGCGTTCGCCCTGCAGTGATGA
Organism: Pseudomonadota bacterium; assembly: GCA_039815115.1. Taxonomy (GTDB): domain Bacteria; phylum Pseudomonadota; class Alphaproteobacteria; order Sphingomonadales; family Sphingomonadaceae; genus Parasphingorhabdus. Next base: position 3,795 of record JBCBZY010000081.1, read on the forward strand.
TGTCAGGCGATATTGCGGCGTCGCGACATTGAGCCCGTGTGCGAGATCCAGCGCGAAGGCGCGATCAAATCCGTCGAGAATGATCGCCCCGACATTTTGCGGCTGAAGCGCCGCATCGCCCATCGCTGCAGACGTCTGTCCGGGATTAGCATTCACATCAACAGCCACTGCCGAACCAGCGAAGCTGGTCTGACCAACCGGCTGAAATGCTGCCGCGATATCAAGTATGCCCCGGCCATAAATGGAATCCGTGCCCGCATCACCCGCGTCCCGTGCGCTCTGAAACAGCAGGTCAACTATCTCAGAGCCGGACAAATTGGGAAAGGCCTGGGCCAGCAAGGCGACGGCACCCGTAATCTGCGGCGCAGAGAAAGACGTACCGCTCCACAGGAAGGCCGTACCCTCATGATCATCGGCTCTTACCCGTTCGCCAAGTGCCGCGAGATAATTGTCCGCTTCTGCACCGGCCCGGTTACTGAAGGACGAGATGCTGCCTCCTGTGCCGACCGAGCCTGCGACAATGACATGTCCGTTGCCGCGTTCGGCAATGCCGGCGGCAAAACCTTCAGGTGTTGCTTCCCCGTCATTGCCTGCGGAAACAACAACGACTACTCCGGCTGCCGCGGCGTCGGACACCGCATTCTGGACAACCCGGGAGATATCCGGTCCGCCAAGAGATATGTTGATCACCCGCGCGCCGGTGATTCGCGCCTGATTGATCGCCGCGGCAATCGCACCGCTGCTGTGACTGCACCCGTCATCCGGATCATCCGGGTCATCTTCCTGGCAACTGCCCGGGGTATCGGTCCGCAAAACCAGAATATCGCTGTCAAAGGCAATCCCGTGCGTGGCATTGTTGTTCTTGCCACCTGCGGCCACCGAAGCGACTGCCGTTCCATGGCCGCTTTCATCCGCAATGCCGCGATTGCCCGCAAAGTCCGCGCTATCGGGGTGGATACGGCCAGTGAATTCACTGTTTGTAGTGTCGATACCACCATCGATAACGCCCAGTGTGATGCCAAAGCCGGTTGCACCGGCGTCATAGGCGGTAAGTGCTCCGTGCTGGGATGGTCCGTCAGACCCGCGATATTCCGCTGTATTATAGGGTCCGGGTGTACCGCCCGGAACGGGTGTCGGGGTCGGAGTGGGGGTTGGGGTTGGAGTCGGAGTGGGGGTTGGTGTTGGAGTCGGGGCCGGGGTCGGCGTAGGAGTTGGTGTCGGCGGCGGTGCCGGCGTGGAACTGGGCGATGAGCCGCCACATGCTGACAGGAAAAGCATCACCGTCAGCGAAGTTCCCCATAATAGCCGCTTCCCGTTCCGCCTGTTACGCATCTGACGCTTCCCCTCAAACCGCGCATTTATAAAATGCAGCCCGTTACCGTGACCTTAACGGCGATCAGGGCTTGCCCGACACTCCGGGAGTGACTAGGCGCAATCGATCATGACGTCAGACCACTCGCATATCAACCACTGGATTTTCGATCTCGATAATGTGCTTTATCCGGCCGAATGCGATCTCTTTGCGCTAATCGACGTCAAGATGGGCGAATATGTCGCCCGGTTGCTCAGTGTGGACCGGGACGAAGCCCGGGTCGTGCAAAAACGCTATTTCCACGATCATGGCACGACTCTGGCCGGCCTGATGTACCACCACGGCACTGATCCGCATGACTTTCTCAACGCCGTGCACGATATCGACATGAGCCGCCTGACACCCGCGCCGCTGCTGCGAAAGGCCATTTCCGACCTACCCGGGGAAAAGCTGGTATTTACCAATGGCGACCGGGCCTATGCCGAACGGGTGCTGGAGCACCGCGGTCTCGGCGGGCTGTTTGACCAGATTCACGACGTTCTCGCCTGTGATCTGGTTCCCAAACCAGAGCGCGCCGCCTATCACAGTCTGGTAGAGACGACCGGCATTAACCCCGAACAGTCGCTTTTTGTTGAAGACATGGCGCGCAATTTGCGTCCCGCGAAAGAATTGGGCATGACCACAGTCTGGGTAAATACCGGATCGGAATGGGGTGCGCGGGATCATGCGCCGGATTTTATTGATCACGAAATACCCGATCTGGAAAGCTGGATCACCGGCCCGGATATGGGCCCGGACATAAACCCACATATAGACAGGGGAACAGGACCGACATGACAACAAAGCTGATAAATGCGATTGATGATGCCTGGGAAAAGCGGGAATCCCTGTCGATCACGACCCAGGGCGCCGTGCGCGATGCGGTCGATGCAGCGCTGGCGATGCTGGATGATGGCAGCGCCCGGGTTGCCGAAAAAACAGGCGGCGGCTGGACGGTAAACCAGTGGCTGAAAAAGGCAGTGCTGCTGTCTTTTCGGCTCAACGACAATCAGGTGATCGAAGGACCTGGTGGAGCCAACCACTGGGACAAGGTTCCGTCGAAATTTGCTGACTGGGGCGAGAATCGCTTTCGTGAAGCTGGCTTCCGGGCCGTACCCGGCGCCGTTGTCCGCCACGGATCGCATATCGGACGCAACACCGTCCTCATGCCAAGCTTTGTTAATATCGGCGCCTTTGTCGATGAGGGCACGATGGTCGACACCTGGGCGACGGTCGGCAGCTGTGCGCAGATTGGCAAGAATGTCCACATTTCCGGAGGGGCCGGCATTGGCGGGGTTCTCGAACCGCTGCAGGCCGGACCTGTGATCATCGAGGACGGCGCCTTTATCGGCGCGCGATCCGAAGTCGCCGAAGGCGTGCGCATCGGCAAAGGCGCGGTGCTGTCCATGGGTGTCTATCTGGGCGCCTCGACCAAGATTGTCGACCGGGTGACCGGCAAGGTGTGGATGGGTGAGGTTCCTCCCTATGCGGTCGTTGTGCCCGGCAGCCTGCCCCCCAAGGTCAATATCGACGGTGTCCCCGGTCCCTCGCTCTATTGCGCCGTTATCGTCAAAACCGTCGATGCACAAACCCGCTCGAAGACCGGTATCAACGAGCTGCTGCGGGACTGAACATGGGCAAAGTCGTCAACCGGATCACCCCAACCCTCGAAGCCAATGACCACCCCTATCGCAACGGGGCGTGGACCCCGAATTTCGACGAGCTCCTCGCCGATGACATGGAAGTGATCGGCACGATTCCCGACGATATTGACGGGCTCTATGTGCGCAATACGGAAAATCCGGTGCATGATTCGATTGGCCGCTATCACCCTTTTGATGGCGACGGCATGATCCATACGATGCGGATCAAGGATGGCAAGGCCGTCTATCGCAATCGCTTTGTCCGCACCGAGGGTTTTGAAGCGGAGCAGGAAGAAGGCGGGCCGCTCTGGGTCGGGATCATGGGCCGGCCGTCCGATTCCAAACGGCCCGGCTGGGGTGCGCATGGCAGCGTCAAGGACAGCAGCTCGACCGATGTCGTGGTACATGCCGGCACGATTCTGTCGACTTTCTACCAGTGCGGAGAAGGATATCGGCTCGATCCGGAAACACTGGACACGCTCGGGACCGAAAAATGGGTTCCGGAAGACGGGATATCCGCGCATCCCAAAGTCGATGAAAAGACCGGCGAATTATTGTTCTTCAACTATTCCACCAGGGCCCCTTTTCTTCATTATGGCGTGGTTGGCGCGGATAATGAGCTGAAACATTATATTCCCGTTGAACTGCCGGGTCCGCGGCTGCCCCATGACATGGCCTTTTCCGAGAATTACGCGATTTTCAATGATTGCCCGATGTTCTGGAAGCCCGAGCTGATCGAGCAGAATCTCTATATTCCCACCTATGATCCCGACATGCCGACGCGCTTTGGCGTGATCCCGCGCCGGGGACAACCAGAGGACGTGCGGTGGTTCGAGGCCGAGCCGACTTATGTGCTGCACTGGGCCAATGCGTTTGAGGATGGCGACGAGCTGGTTCTCGACGGCTATTTCCAGAACCAGCCAGTGCCCGCCCCGCTAACCGATTTTCCGGCCGGCTATGAGAGCATGGGTGCGAGCATTGATTTGCACAGTTTCCTGCCCGAACTCCGGCGCTGGCGCTTCAATCTGAAAACCGGCGCGACCAGCGAGGAGACGCTGTTCAACGACTATCCGGTCGAGTTCGGCATGTTCAACCAGCAGGTCGCTGGACAGCCCTATCGCTATGTCTATAGCGTCACCGGAGAACCGGGCTGGTTCCTGTTCAACGGCCTGGTCAAGCATGATCTGGAAACCGGAACGGCCGAGCGGTTTGATTTCGGCGAGCAGCGCTATGGCTCGGAGGCGCCGTTCATCCCGCGCAAGAATGCCCGGTCGGAAGATGACGGCTATCTGATCAGCTTCATAACCGATATGGTACAAAATCGATCAGAATGTATCCTGATTGACGCGCGGGATATATCCGCCGGACCGGTCTGCACGATCATCCTGCCGCACCGAATCAGCAGCGGAACCCACGCGACATGGGCGAGCGCGGAGCAACTGAACAAATGATCTCCTCTCCCCTTGAGGGAGAGGACAAGGGGAGCTTGCAAACTTGTTTGCTAGCGAAACTCGGTGAGGGGTATCGGGCTGCTATCCCCCTCTCCAACGTCGCCTGGGCAGCAAGCTGCCAAGGCTTTGGTATCCTCTCCCTCAAGGGGAGAAGATGGTCTCAATCGAACAGATTGCCGTCGGACCCCGCCGGCGGGTTCAGGCCGAGATGCTTCCAGCCGCGGTCATTGAGCGCACGGCCCCGGGCGGTGCGAGCGATCAGGCCCAATTGAATAAGGTACGGCTCGATCACTTCCTCAATCGTGTCGCGCGGTTCGGACAGGCCAGCCGCGAGTGTTTCGACACCGACCGGGCCACCTTTGTAGATATCCGCAATCATGTGGAGATAGCGCCGGTCCATCGCATCGAGGCCAATGCTGTCGACCTCCAGACGGGTCAGTGATGCATCGGCAATTTTCGCATCGACAGTGGCGGCGCCTTCAACCCCGGCAAAGTCCCGCACCCGGCGCAGCAGCCGCCCGGCAATGCGCGGTGTGCCTCGCGCCCGGCGCGCAACTTCGGTCGCGCCATCCGGAGCAATGGAGAGGTCCAGCAGTTTCGCTGCGCGGTGGACCACCTTCTCCAGCTCTTCGGTCGAATAGAAATTGAGCCGCACCGGAATCCCGAACCGGTCGCGCAGCGGCGTGGTCAGCAGCCCCTGGCGCGTGGTCGCGCCGATCAGGGTGAAATGCGGCAAGTCAATCCGCACGCTTCGCGCCGACGGCCCCTCCCCGATGATCAGATCAAGCGCGCGGTCCTCCATCGCCGGATAGAGCACTTCCTCGACCACCGGATTGAGGCGGTGAATCTCGTCGATAAACAAGACATCGCCTTCCTCGAGGTTCGTCAGCAGCGCCGCCAGATCGCCGGATTTGGCAATGACCGGGCCAGACGTGGCGCGAAAGCCCACGCCCAGCTCGCGCGCAATAATCTGCGCCAGCGTCGTCTTGCCCAGCCCCGGCGGGCCGAAGAACAGCACATGATCGAGCGCTTCGGAGCGCTTCTTCGCCGCCTCGATAAATACCCGCAAATTCGACCGCGCCGCCTCCTGCCCGACAAATTCGTCGAGCGTCCTGGGGCGCAGGGCAGCGTCTATGTCTTCGACCTTGCGTTCGGGTGATTGGAGGCGATCTGTGTTGGTCATTCTTTGAACTGTCCTTTACGCAGATAATATCCAATGCCCAACAATGCCGACAGAGTAAGGAAAACATACAGCAAGGCCACACCATACTTGTTCCAGAAACTATAGCCCCGCTGCAGTTCAGGTGGCCTATCTGGCGGCCAATCTGCCTCCTCACAAATCAAGACACCCGATTTGTTGTCGCGGCAGTCAAGAGACACATACTCGCCGGGTTCAACACATCGGCGCCATGCTTCGGCTGTAGACTGGGCATTAAGTACACATTGTACTCTGTCCGAGTCGTAGAATGAAAAATCCTGATATCCACTGTATTCTGCAAATTGCGGAGCACCGTTCTCCATGAGAAAATCAAGACCAATATCCCGATAAAACAGCGCTCCA
>JBCBZY010000345.1:0-2879 GCA_039815115.1 Pseudomonadota bacterium
AGCTAATCTGGCGCCCGGTCCGTTGCAGCAGCTGATCCCCTTCAAGGTTTCGCGGGTGGAAAGCCTGCGGCCCGGCATGGCTGAAAAAGGGTCAGACTATGATGTCACGCGCTGGATCGAGACGGTGGAAACCGAATTGCCAGCCGATGAGATGGTCGATGATGGCCGCGGCGTTCTCTTCTCCAACGACTCTGTCCGCTATCTTGCCAGCTGGCCGCCTGCGTCGCTGATCAAGCGGGTCTTTGCGGCGATGGCTGAGGAGGCGGAAATCGCGACATTGGATCTGCCGCGCGATCTGCGCGTCCGGCAGCTTGGCCATGTCCATTTCGCTTTTAACTATGGAACCGGCGATTGCGACATCACCGATCACTTGGATGGCGGTGAACTGATCTTGGGTGAGGCGCTGATCCCGCCGGCTGGTGTTGCCGCATGGAGGGGGGCCTAAAGCCGTTCGGCCTGCGCAATCGCTTCCGATGCCCTGAGCGCCGATAATATCCGCATCAGGTGGTGGACATTATGCACTTCCAGGTCGACCTCGAACGTGTGGAAAGGCGCGTCGCGGTTGGTCATCCTGAGGCGCAGGATGTTGGCATTGTGGAAACCGAATATGCCCGCCATTTCCGCGAGCGTGCCGGGCTTGTTATGCAGTACGACCATTAACCGCGCGGCCGCACCATCGGTTTCCATACCCCAGCTGAGATCGACCCAGTCCGCGTCCACCCCATCCGCCAGTTTCAGGCAGTCAATCGTATGCACCTCGACATTTTCCCCGCTACGGCGCAGGCCGACAATGCGGTCGCCTGGCACCGGATGGCAGCATTCGGCGAGGTCAAAGGCAACACCCGGCGTCAGGCCCTTGATCGAAATCGCGCGATCCTGTTCCGGCCATTCGCGATCATCATCATTGTCATTGACGCTGCCCGGCATCAGCGCTTCCATCACCTCACGATCGCTCAGCTCGCGCGTGCCGATGGCGATCATCAGTTCATCATCATCCTCCATATCAAGCCGCTTGAGCGCCGCTTTCAGCGCTTTCTTGCCGATCTTCCCGGGCAGACGTTCGACTATCTCGTCGTAAAGCTTGGTCCCGATCTCGACAATTTCATCGCGTTCCTTGTGGCGCACGAACCGGCGGATCGCCGCGCGCGCCTTGCCAGTAATGACAAAGGACAGCCAACCCGGCTGTGGTTCCTGCCCATCGGATTTCAGGATTTCGACAACATCGCCATTGGCCAGCTGTGTCCTCAGCGGCACGTGACGCCCGTTGACCTTGGCCCCGACCGCCTGATTGCCAAGATCCGTGTGCACCGCATAAGCAAAATCAACCGTCGTCGATCCGCGCGGCATTTGCAGCAACGCACCCTTGGGCGTGAAGGCAAAGATCCGGTCCTGATACATGGCGAGCCTGGTATTCTCGAGCAACTCCTCGGCATCTTCGGCATGGTCGAGAATCTCGATGAGATCGCGAATCCACCCCGCTTGCCCATCCGGCCCGCCGCCTTGCTTATAAGCCCAGTGCGCCGCTAGCCCATATTCATTGTCGCGGTGCATGCGCTCCGAGCGAATTTGAATTTCCACGCGCATATTATTGCCGTGCATGATCGTCGTGTGCAGCGATTGATAGCCATTGCGCTTCGGCGTCGAGATATAATCCTTGAACCGGCCCGGCACCGTTTTCCATTTCTGGTGCAAGATACCCAGCGCCCGATAGCATTCCGCACTATTGTCGGTAATCACCCGGAAAGCCATGATGTCGGTCAGCTGCTCAAAACTGACATGGCGCTCCTGCATCTTGCGCCATATCGAATAGGGATGTTTTTCCCGCCCGTTGACCTGGGCCGCCAACCCGCCTGCGGCGAGCGCCTTTTCCAGCGACCGGGCAATTTTGTGGACCTGCCCCTCATCGCCTTCCTTAATTGCATTGAGCCGGCCGGTAATCGTTTCATAGGCTTCCGGTTCGAGATGACTGAACGCCAGCAGCTGCATCTCGCGCATATATTCATACATGCCGATCCGCTCGGCCAGCGGTGCATAAATATCCATCGTTTCATGGGCAATGCGCCGGCGCTTTTCCTCACTCTTGATGAAATGCAGCGTCCGCATATTGTGAAGCCGGTCAGCAAGCTTGACCAGCAGCACCCGGATATCATCCGACATGGCGAGCAGGAATTTGCGCAAATTCTCGGCCGCGCGCTCATTGTCGGTCTGCGCCTCGATTTTCGACAATTTCGTCACACCATCAACCAGCCGCGCAATATCGGCACCGAACAGCTTTTCAATCTCTTCGGTGGTGGTCAGCGTGTCTTCCACCGTATCATGCAGTAAGGCCGTTACAATGGTCTGCTGATCAAGCTTCAGGTCGGTCATCAGACCGGCCACTTCTATCGGATGGCTGAAATAAGGGTCGCCGCTGGCGCGTTTTTGGCTGCCATGTTTCTGAACGGAAAACACATAGGCGCGGTTGATCAGATCCTCATCCGCTTCCGGGTCATAGCTGCGCACCCGCTCTACAAGTTCATATTGCCGTAACACATGTGCAAACTGTCTGGCTTTCCGCGCCGGAGCAACAAAAAAATAGCGTTGAAGACAATGCCTTCGAGGGAGGAAGGCAATGCTTCAACGCTTAAGTGAGACCGGCGTGGCCATTTGCGTGGCCTAAACGGGATTGAGTGGCCGGTCGTGAAGTGCGATTATTTGCGGTTTGCGATGCGTTGCTTGCCACCGCTTTTGTCGCCGTTGCACTTGGCTAGCGCCTCGGCATCAACCGTTTCACCTTTGTAGGTGAACGAAGCCAATGGACCGACCTTGCGGGACAAACGGGCACAAACAGTTTTTACCGATGAGCTGCTTTTGGCGCCTTTGCATTCGGTGCCGGCACA
>JBCBZY010000140.1:0-7127 GCA_039815115.1 Pseudomonadota bacterium
ACAGCAACAAGATCGAAGCGGCATTGCGGGAGCGCAACGAAGCGCTGGTGGAGGCAGATTCAATCAAGGCCAGCTTCCTGGCCAATATGAGCTATGAATTTCGGACCCCCCTGACATCCATTGGCGGGTTTGCTGAACTGCTCGATAATGATGTTGCCGGACCGTTGACCGATCAGGGCCACGAATATGCCCGGGCGATATTGCAGTCCGTCAAGAGGCTGGGGAACCAGATCGACAATGTCCTTGACCTCAGCCAGAGCGAAGCAGGGGCGCTTCCGATTGCAAAGGAAAAGGTGAATCTCAACCGGCTGGTCGAAAAAGTGGCGGGCAATTTCGCAGATGAGATACAGGCCTTGAACATGGATATTGAGCTGCAACTGGACGAAACTCTGGGATCAGCGCTGGCGGATCAGAAAAGGCTGGGTCAGGCGATTTCCCAGATCATCGACAATGCGATCCGTTATACCGGGCAAGATGGCCGGATTCTGATTAATGGCAGCGGAAATGTGAAGCAGGCGGTTATTCACATCTCGGACAATGGCCCGGGCATGACAGCGGGGCAGCAATCCAAGGCCTTTGACAGCTTCGCGCGATCCCAGAACCAGAAAGCGAGTGAAACCAGCGGCGGTCTTGGCTTGCCACTGGCGCGTCAACTGGTGCTTGCGCATGGTGGGGATCTGACTCTGACCTCCGAACCGGGGCAGGGAACACTGGTTTCCATTTACCTGCCGAGGCAATAATTGTCGTCTTCCCGCAAACTGAATTCCGTGGCTGCGACCGAAGCGGCCGGTGCAGAAATCGGCCGACTTTTGCGTGTCGGAGACATAGTGTCCCTGCGCGGTACCCTCGGCGCAGGCAAGACCACGTTGGCGCGCGGAATGATGCAGGGTCTCGGGTTTGGCGGGGAAGTCCCCAGCCCGAGTTTTGCCATCGTGCAGCAATATGACCCGCCCGAGACCCGGTTGCCGGTTGCGCATGTGGATTTCTATCGCATCGAAGATCCGCGGGAAGTCATTGAACTGGGACTCGACGAAATCTTGCAGTTCGGTGCCATGATCGCCGAATGGCCAGATCGCCATCCGGACTTTCCCTGGTCTACCGGCTTGCAAATCGAGATGAAAATCGAACCCGATGACACGCGCCTGTTGACTTGGCAGGCCGGTCCCGCTTGGAAGGACAGATGGCCACCAACATGACACCGCCGGCACAGGCATTGCAATTTCTGGAAGAACATGGATGGACCAATCCCGAGCTCACGGGCGTGGCCGGAGATGCCTCTTTTCGCCGCTATTTTCGGGTGGATTCCGGGGCAGGTCATGCAATCCTTATGGACGCACCGCCGCCGCATGAAGACCCCGGGCCTTTTGTTGACATCGCCTGTCATTTGAGATCGCAAGGCTTTGCTGCACCCGAAATTCTTGCGCAGGATTTAAAGCTGGGTCTCGTATTGATCGAGGATTTTGGTGATCAGAGAATGCGTGAGCACCTCGATGATCATCCGGAAGAAGAAGAAGAGATATACTTGAAGGTCGTGGACCTGCTGGCGGAACTCAGACAGCAGCCTGCTGCCGATTTATCTCCCTACAGCCGGGATGAATATCAGCGAGAGGTCAGTCTGCTCACCGAATGGTATTGCCCTGCGCAACAGCTGGACGTGGACGTGCACGGTTTCGAAAGAGCCTGGGATAAGGTGCTTGCTCCGGTGCTGGAAGAACAGACCCAACCAGTCACCGTTTTGCGGGACTATCATGCAGAGAATATCATGTTGCTGGAAGATGGACGTTTGGGCTTGCTGGATTTCCAGGATGCTCTGGCGGGACATCGTGCCTATGATCTGGTGTCGATGTTGCAGGATGCCCGTCGGGATGTGTCCGACACTCTGGAAGCGGCCATGATTGAGCATTATCTCTCTATCACCGGCGAACCTGATCCCGACCTGTTCCGCAGTCACTATGCCATTCTGGGAGCGCAGCGGAACACCAAAATCATCGGGATCTTTACACGTCTGTGCAATCGGGATGGCAAGATTCGCTATCTCGATTTCCTGCCCAGAATGTGGAGATTGCTGGAAAAGGATTTGCGGCATCCGGATCTGGCGCCCGTGGAGAACTGGTTTGACCAGAACATTCCAGCGGAAATCCGAAGACAAGCCGTACCGGCGGAGACAACGGAGTCATGAGTGATGTCCAAACCGCAATGATCATGGCCGCAGGTCTCGGCAAGCGAATGCGACCCTTGACTGCCACGCGTCCTAAACCGCTGATCAACGTCGCCGGTAAAGCGATGATCGATCACTGCCTCGACAAGCTTTGGGAGGCTGGCATCACCAAGGTGGTGGTGAACGCACATTATCTGCCAGATGCGCTGGAAGCCCACCTGAAAAGCGTGAGCTTTCCCTTTGATATCCGGATTTCCGACGAGCGCGACCAGTTGATGGAAACCGGCGGCGGGTTGGTTCAGGCTGAACCTCTCATCGAAGAGGACAGGTTTTTTTGTATCAACAGCGACAATCTCTGGTCTGATGGTCCAACCACTAGCCTGCAACGTCTGGCAGGGCGATGGAATGATGACGAAATGGATGCACTGCTGTTGCTCGTGCCCCAGACCTCGGCGCATAATTACAAGGGAGCCGGAGATTTTCGCCTGGATGAACAGGGGCGCGTCACGAGGCGGCTGCCAAACCGTCAGGCACCATTTATCTATACCGGTATCCAGCTGCTCTCGAAGCGATTGCTTCGGGATGCCCCGGAAGGCCCGTTCTCGACAAACATCTTGTGGAGTCGGGCGATTGAAGAAGGGCGTCTGTTTGGTATCGTCCATGAAGGCGACTGGTTCGAAGTGGGAACTCCCGAGGCGATAGCGCCAACCGAAGCTGCGCTGGCCAGTGCCTGATCGCGTCAAGCCGCATATCTACAACATAGCCGCTCATGGCGGATTTGCCGATGCTCTTGCCCAGGGCCTGACCGACAGGTTTGGCGCCGACACATTCGGCTTGGCCCGTTTGCTGATCATCCTGCCAAATAACCGCGCGCGCAAGGCGGTGCAGGATGCGTTTGTGAGGCTTAGCGAGGATGGGTTGTTGCTCCCGCAAATGGCGGTGATCGGAGATCTTGATCTCGATGAGTCGGTGGGAGTGGCGCTCGACAGCGGAGAACTGGCGCTGGATATCGCGCCGGCCATTGAACCCCTCGACCGTATTTTGATGCTGGCGCAGATGATCGAACAGCAAAGCAAGGCGAGGGGCGAGCCGGTTCTCGCCAAAGACGCGCTCCGTCTGGCCCGGGAATTCGCGCGAACACTTGATCAACTGACGGTCGAAGAAATTGAATTGCGGGATTTGCTCGACATGGACGTCGAGCCGCATCTGTCCGATCACTGGCAGAATTCCCTGTCTTTTTTTCGGGTGATTGCTGAAAAATGGCAGAAGAAGTTGCAAAGCCTGGGCTATTCCGAGCAGGCCAGTCGGCGGAACAGACTGTTCGACACCTTGTCCCATCTCTGGTCCAATGCAGCGCCAGAACGCACCATAATTGCAGCCGGAATCACCACGGCTGCACCGGCGATTGCAAGATTTTTGCGCACAATTGCCTTCTTGCCCGATGGAATGGTTGTTTTCCCAAATCTTGATCTGGTCATGCCCGATGAGGAATGGTCTCTGCTGGATGCTGACGCTTCCGGTCTGGAGGGAGCTCCTGCCAGGCGAGGGCAAGAGACCCACCCCCAGTTTCATTTGAAAGTTTTGCTGGATCGCATGTCGATTGCCCGGGCGGAAGTGTTGCGCTGGCCACGGACGGGGGAAAGTGGTGCGGCTTCCAAAAGGAGCAAGGCGCTCAGTCATGCTTTTGCAATCCCCGAACTTACGTCTCGCTGGACAGATCTGCCGGCATCCGAGCGCAGTCTGGCGGGAGTTCATACCGTTGAGGCAAAGACCAGCGGCGAAGAAGCGCAGATTGTGGCCTTGCTGGCTCGCGAGGCGCTGGAGCAACCCGGGAGACGCGTCGCTATTGTCACTCCTGACAGAGCTCTGTCAGCGCGTATCTCCGGCCATTTGAAGCGCTGGGATATCGATGCGGATGATACAGCAGGTCAACCTCTTTCCAGGCTGCCCGAAGGCGTCCTGTTTCTCAATCTTTTGACCGTCGCAGCGGAAGATTTCGCGCCGGCGGCCTTGTTGGCGCTCCTGAAGCATCCTCTGGTTCAAAGCGGAGAGGGTCGGCTTGATTGGCTGGAAAAAGTCCGCAAATTCGATCTATTACTGAGAGGACCCAGACCGGCTCCGGGATTATCGGGCATTGATGCGCTGTTGAAATCGGATGACCCGCGCACGAAAAAATTGCGAGAGGAAATATCCCCCTGGTGGCATGAAAACCGACCGGTATTCGAAGGTTTGAGCAATATGCTCAAACCGCCACTGAAGTGGGAGGATTTGCTCACTGAAATCCGGTCGGTAGCGAGTTTGCTGACCAGCGACGAAATCTGGAAAGGTGCAGCGGGACGGGCGCTTGCCGATTTCCTCACAGAGCTGGAGGCGCGCAGCACACTGGGACCATCCAGCATAGAAGCTCGAGAAATTGGCGAATATTTTGAAGCTTTCCTGTCCGAAATCGCTGTTCGCTCACCCTATGGTGGTCATCCCCGACTGGCCATATTCGGGTTGCTGGAAGCAAGGCTCCAGCAAACGGATCTGACGATTTGCTGCGGATTAAACGAGGGCAGCTGGCCACAAAAAATCAGCCCCGATCCCTGGTTGGCGCCAATGGTGCGCAAATCACTGGGTCTGCCGGAACAGGAACGCCAGATTGGGTTGTCGGCTCATGATCTGGTCGGAATCATGGGGAGCAAGGACGTCGTTCTGACACGTGCGCTGAGAGATGACAGTGGTCCCGCACTGGCGTCACGCTTCCTGCTCAGATTGCAAGCGATGTGTGGAAATAGCCTTCGCCCCCATCCCGATGCGCGTCACCTCGCCCAAGCGATTGACCAGCCGTTGAAACGGATCAAATTAGATCGGCCGGCACCAAAGCCGAATGCGGAACAACGAAATATTTCTTTTTCCGTTACCCAGGCAGACCGGCTGAAAGCAGATCCGTTTGCTTTCTACGCGAGCAAGATCATGGGATTTGCCGCGCTGGAAAATGTCGATGCTGAACCGGGAGCAGCCTGGCGTGGTACTGTCATCCACAAGATCCTCGAGGACTGGGCGAGAGAGGACAAATATGTTCCAGATGTGCTTGTCCGGCGAGCGGAAATATTTTTGAATGACCGGAACTCGCATCCGTTGATGCGAAGCCTGTGGGCGCCAAGATTGATGGAAGGCTTGCGTTGGATCGCCCGCACAGTGTCGGAGAATTTGAAGGCTGGCCGAATACCGATATTGTCCGAGCAATATGGGATGTCCGAGATCGCTGGCGTGGAACTTTCAGGCATTCCCGATCGGATTGACCAGTTGCCTGACGGAAGCCTTGCCATTGTCGATTACAAGACTGGCGGTCCGCCCAGCAATCGTGCTGTGCGTGAAGGATTCAATCTGCAGCTAGGTCTGCTCGGCGCACTGGCAGAGCAAAGGGCGTTTGGCGATGTCGCTGGCAAGGCAGCGGTTTTCGAATATTGGTCGCTCGCCAAGAAAAATGATCTGTTCGGGCATGTCCAGTCGCCGACCAAAGGGCAGGGCGAAAATTTTGTCGCCGCGGACGCCATGGTTGATCATGCTGTCGCGCAATTCAACGACACCGTGGATCGCTACATCCGCGGAGCTGAACCGATGACTGCCAAGCTGCATCCCGAATATGGTTATGCGGAATATGATCAATTGATGCGGCTCGAGGAATGGTACGGCCAGACAAGTCCGGAAGACGCCAAATGAGCCGGCTCCATTCCCTTGCGGAAGAGCAGGCGCGGGCGGTTGAGCCGGAGCATAATATCTGGCTCAGTGCATCAGCGGGCACCGGCAAGACCCAGGTTCTAACGGCGCGCGTGTTTCGCTTGCTGCTGCGCGAAAATGTCGATCCGGAACATTTGCTCTGCCTGACTTTCACCAAGGCGGGTGCCGCAGAAATGGCCGAGCGCATTCGCAGTCAACTCGCCGCTTGGGTCCGGATGCCGCAAAAGGACCTGCGTCAGGATCTGCACGCCATCGGCGCCAGCAACGATCCGGTCACTCAAGAACGGGCGCGGACGCTTTTTGCCCGTGTGCTGGATGCGCGAGGCGGCGGATTGCGGATCATGACCATCCACAGTTTCTGCCAGTCCCTGCTGGCATCCTTTCCCGAAGAAGCCGGTATTTCATCGCTGTTCCGTCCGATTGAGGAAAGGGATCAGAAAATCCTGGCTCGCGAAGCGTTATCGAGCCTTTTACAGGAAGAAGAAGCGGCAGGGAGAACCGCGGTTATTGAAGCGATACAGGCTTTGTCGGTTCGCATGGGGGAAGACGCGGCGGAGCAATTTCTAATGACTTGCGCCCAAAAGGCGGATGCCATGGAGCTGATGCCAACGGGTATATTGCCCTTTGTCCGGCAATTGTTGAATCTTCCGACCGAAGCCGATCCCGACACCTGGCTGACCGAAAAATGCCGGGATGAAAATATTGATCGGCACTCCATGCAGATATTGCAATCGGCGATGGCAGATGGCGGCGGCAAAAAGGAACAGAAGCAGCAAGTGGTGATCAGTCACTGGTTGGCGGCGAAGCCCGAAGAGCGCGCGCGAACCTTGCGAGACCTGCATGAGGCCTGGGCAACAAAAACCACAGGCTTGCCATTCAAGCCAACCAAGGGGTTACTGAACGCCCTTCCGGATTATGACAACGTGGCCGGTGCTCTGGCGGAATGGAGCAGTGATTTGCTGGGAACGGTAACACTGTTCCAATATGCCGATCTCTTTGCCGGAGGGCTGGAAGCGGGTCGTGCATTCTATTTCCGATATCGGGACGCCAAGAGACTGCGAGGCGGGGTCGATTTTGACGACATGATCCGGATGACTGCCCGGTTGCTCAGGCAGGGAAGCATGGCCGAATGGATCCGGTACAAACTGGATCAGCGCACCGATCATATACTTGTCGACGAGGCGCAGGATACGAATCTGTCTCAATGGGACATCGTTCATGCCCTTGCGGATGAGTTTTTTGCTGG
>JBCBZY010000111.1:0-8291 GCA_039815115.1 Pseudomonadota bacterium
ATCGCCAAACTGAGTGTAAAACCCGCCTAGTCGTTTCCAGGCGGGTTTTTTTTGCATCAGGACACTGACGGCCCGTTTGCCTCGTCGAAGCGTTCCCAGTCGTGGACAGCTTCTCGCCTTACTATAATCCAGTTGCCGTCACGCTTTTCCAATTTGTCACAATAACGTCCTGCGACAATCCAGTCTGTCGCCTTTCCCTCGGTCGGCACAGGTGCAAAATCAGGGTTCCCGGCCTCGACATAGTGATAGGCCACGAAATTCGCTTCCGTGGAGGCCTGCATGCCGTCGTCGGAAAACTCGATATGGACGTTCGAAATGGAATGATGGGTCGCCGGAACTTGTTTTAGTACCTCGCTGGCGAACTCGATAAACTCGTCCGGAGGGCCGCTATAGTCTCCGTGGTTGTGAACATGGTCATCAGCAAAACAGGATCGTACCAGCGCCCAATCCTTGCGATCAATGCCTTTGCAATAGCGATGTAATACATCCCGAATTTCTTCCCGCGCCCAAAGTTTTTCGGTGATTTCCATATGTGCATCTCTCTCATTTTATCAGTGCCCAACCGGTCTTTGCCGATCTAGGACTGTCCTCCACAAAGGGAGGTGTGACATGGACAGGCTGGAAGGCAAAGTGGCAATAATAACAGGCGCGGCAAAGGGGCTCGGTGAAGCCGATGCCCGAATGTTTGCAAGAGAAGGCGCAACCGTCATCCTGACTGACATGGATGAGGAAAATGGCCAACGTGTGGCAGCAGAAATCGGAGAAGCTGCAGAATTTCATCTTCAGGACGTGAGGGACGAACGTCAATGGGAAGATCTCATTGCCGACGTGGTATCCAGGCACGGCAAGCTGGATGTGTTGGTCAATAATGCCGTTGTGGTCGAGCCCGGAACGATCGAGACTCAAACTGCGGAAGAATATAAATTTGTCATGCAAGTCAGCGCTGACGGCACTTTCTATGGATGCAAATATGCGGTGCCGGCGATGAAGGCGTCAGGAGGTGGCTCGATCATCAATATGTGTTCCATCGCTTCCGTACAGGGCGAGCCGATCGTGGTGGCCTATGCCGCAGCCAAGGGCGCTGTGGAAAGCTTGACTCGAAGCGTCGCCGTGCATTGCGCGAACAACCAGTATAATATCCGCTGCAACAGCGTGCATCCAGCCGGTATATTGACGCCAATGGTTGAGCAGATTGGTCCGAAGGTCATGGATCGCGAAGATCTGCGACCGGCGAGCGAAGGTCCGGCCCCGAGCGCTTTGGGCGAACCGGATGACATTGCCCATACCGTCCTGTTTCTTGCGTCTGATGAATCCAAATTTATCAATGGCGCCGCGATTCGCGTGGACAACGCCAAATCAGTTGTCGAGGGCGTGGTGCCCTGAGTGGCTTTGACAAACACCGGCAGCCATTTAAAAAACGCGAGTTTTTCGAGCATGGCGCTTGCTATCCACCATCCTGATAGACTAAGTTTCTGCTCATGGATCGTAAGGGACGAGTAAATGGCACCGATGGCAAATCGGTTGCTGCGGACGCAGGTGCGCCCCGAAAGTCGGTTCAGGCAATTATCGAAAACAGCCCGATTGCATCGGTAATCAGCAATCCCCGGTTGCCAGATAACCCGATTATTGCATCCAATGACGCGTTTTCAGAATTAACCGGCTATGATCGGGACTTCATCATCGGAAGGAATTGCCGTTTCCTCGCCGGGCCGGCGACAGAACCCTGGCTGTCCGAGGAAATCCGCCGTGGAGTGCGGGAACGCAAGTCCGTACTGGTGGAGATACTGAACTATAAGAAGGATGGCACACCCTTCCAAAATGCGGTTTTGGTTGCCCCGATGTTTGATGACGATGGCGAGCTGGAGTATTTTCTCGGTTCTCAGGTGGAAATAGACAGCGAAGGTCCCAGCTTGGCGAAGGCCCGCAGAATGCGGGCAACGGAGATAGTGAAGGACCTGTCAAAACGGCAGCGGGAAGTACTGGAATTTATTGCCAAGGGCTTCCTCAACAAGCAGATCGCGCATGAGCTGGATCTCAGCGAACGTACAGTTAAAATGCACCGGGCAATATTGATGAAGCGGCTGGAAGCACCGAGTGCTGCAGACATGGTCCGGCTCGCCGTCGAAGCGGGAATGTAGACGAAATATTGTTACGTCCTTAGTGCCGTATCGATAAATCCGATGATCGAGTGCATTACAGACTTAGCATTGCGGGCAGGGTCATCTCCCAAAGATCCACTTTCGGACGACATCTCCTCCCTCCTCTTGTCGTTCAGATAGGACTCTGTCCCGCGATGTTCTCTTTAGAATTGATCGGCGATATCAGCGAGTTTTACCAGTCGCTTAGGCGCCACCATACGCCAGCTTTTGGCGAGCCAGTCGCTGATATGATCCCAATCTGTCTTGCCGGTGTCGAGGCGGATGGCGATCCAGCCGGACTTTCCGTAGAATTTGGGCAGATAGTATAAATCCGGATCCGCTTCCAGCAACGCGGTCTGTTCGTCGAGCCCGGTAGTCTTGACCAGTAAACCGATGCTCGCTTCACCGTGTAACCGCTGGGTAAAATAGGCGAAATACTTGCCCGTTTTCTCGCTACCAACTCGCCAGCCGGGAGAGCCGAAACTCGCACGTTCGTGGGTTTCCTCGAGTGCCAAAGCCCGTCCTCGCACCTGAACCAATATCCATTCAGGGTCCGCTTCGCGGGTCACATATCTGGACAGAGTGGACGGATAGAGTTGATGTTCGGCGATGAGGATCCGTTCGGCGAGACTGTCGGCATTGTCGCCAGGAACAATAGCGACTTCAGTTTGTCCAAGCACGCGTCCATCATCAAGTTCCGCCGTCACCAGATGCACGCTGCATCCGGCCTTCTCATCACCGGCATCCAGTGCCCGCTGATATGTGTTCAAACCCTTGTATTTGGGTAGCAGACTCGGATGAATATTGAGCATGCGCTCGTGCCATTTTTCGACGAACTGGTCCGACAATATCCGCATATATCCTGCCAGCACGACGTAATCTGCACCAGATTCCATGATGGCATCATGCATGATTTTGTCATGCGCCTCTCGTGAAAGACCCTTGTGAGCGTGCGCAAATGTGGCAATGCCTTCGGCGGCCGCCAGTTTGAGCCCTTCAGCATCAGGGACGTTGGATCCAACAAGAACCACTTCATAGGGGCAAGTCTGATCCTTGGCGGTATAGAGCAGTGCCGCCATGTTAGATCCGCGTCCCGAAATCAGGATGGCGATTCGGACCTTGTCAGCCATTATATGTCGCCGACCAATCGTGCATCGCGGACCAAGTGCCGGAATTGCCGGAAACCGTGCATCCCTTCGCACCTTTGCGGATATCACCAACCTGCAGCACGGTTTCGCCAGCTGCCTCTAGGGCTTTTGTGACAGAATCGGCTTCATCGGGTGAGACCGCCACAATCATGCCGATGCCGCAATTAAAGGTCCGCGCCATTTCTTCCGGCTCAATATTTCCTTGCGCCTGCAAAAAGGCCATTAGTCGCGGCTGATCCCAGCGACCGGCATCGACATGAGCGTGCAGGTCATCGGGTAATACCCGAGGAATATTCTCGAGCAGTCCGCCGCCAGTAATATGCGCTAACGCCTTGATTTGTCCCGATTGCATCAATGGCAGAAGCGAACCTACATAAATACGCGTGGGGGCAACAAGTGCTTCAATGAGCAGAACCTCGGGATCAAACAGGGCAGGGCGATCGAGTTTCCAGCCTTTGTCTGCTGCCAGTCGCCGGACCAGTGAGAAACCATTTGAATGAACTCCAGATGACGTGAGTCCGAGCAAAATGTCGCCGGCTTCCAGCTGGGCGCCAGTAACAGCTTTTTCGCGCTCGACCGCACCGACACAAAATCCGGCCAGATCATAGTCTCCATCCGCGTACATGCCTGGCATTTCCGCGGTCTCGCCACCGATGAGCGCACATCCGGACATGCGACAACCTTCTGCAATGCCCGCGACAACTCGCTCTGCTACGCCATTTTCGAGCTTACCGGTGGCGAAGTAGTCGAGGAAAAACAGGGGCTCGGCTCCCTGAACAATCAGGTCGTTGACGCACATCGCGACAAGGTCGATGCCGACCGTATCATGGCGGTCATAATCGATGGCCAGTTTCAACTTGGTTCCAACCCCATCATTGGCCGCAACCAGCAAGGGGTCGCTATAGCCCGCGGCCTTCGGATCAAAAAAACCACCGAATCCGCCCAGTTCTGCATTGGCCCCCGGTCGTGCTGTTGCCTTGGCCAGCGGGGCAATCGCCTTGACGAGGGCATTGCCTGCCGCGATTGAAACACCGGCCTTCGCATAGGTATAAGGTTCGGACTCGTTTCGCTGCTCTTTTGCGGGCATCTTTTGTTTGTCACTCATGGAATAGGCGATTAGACAACTCGCGGCTGGATTTCCACGTCATAATCGTCAAAAGAACGGAAATGAAATTTATGAAAGACATCAGGTACAAAATTGCTACTCTTTTCGCGCTGGCCGCGCTTGCCGTCACGGGCGTTGTTTATGCCCAGTTGGAAGGGACGGAGAGGGGTGTGGCACCGCTCGCTAGCACCGGGGATTTTGAAGTGCTGGGCGTTGAAGTCGATGTGCGCGGGAAAAACGCGTTCGAAGCCCGACAAAAAGGCTGGGAAGAAGCACAGCGCAAAGCCTGGAAGCAACTCTACAAACGAACCCAGGGCGGTGATACTTCGGGTTTGTCAGATAGCGCCCTGAACAACATCGTTTCCGCCATTATCGTTGAAGAAGAACAAATCGGTCCCCGCCGGTACATTGCCACTCTTGGTGTCATGTTTGACCGTGCAAGAGCAGGCCAGATTCTCGGAGTGCGTGGCAGGAAGCTCAGGTCACCGCCATTGCTCGTGCTCCCCATCATGTGGAGCGGCGGTTCGCCGCAAGTTTTCGAGAGCCGAACGGAATGGCAAAAGGCATGGGCGCGCTTTCGGCCGGGTGACAGCGCGATTGACTATGTCCGACCCTTTGGATCCGATAGTGAGTCGCTGGTGCTTACCGCCGGGCAAGCTGACCGGCGCAATCGTGTGTGGTGGCGCAACATTCTGGATCAGTTCGGCGCGGCAGATGTCATTATTCCGATTGTCCGGCTCGAATATGCATATCCCGGTGGGCCTGTGACGGGACGATTTACCGCCCGCTATGGCCCGGACAACCGGTTTATCGAAACTTTTACGCTGAATGCGCCGAGCAGTGAGGGTATTGCCGACATGATGGACAAGGCCATCGGCAGGATTGACACAATCTATGCCAGCGCCTTGTCGCGAGGTGTGCTGAAAACCGACAAGTCGCTGATCATTGACGATCCGTTCGATCTGGATGCCCTTGAAGCAGCGCTCGAGGCCGAGCTGGCCGCTGAAGGCGCAACAGAATTATCGGGAACAAGTGATGCAGCGAGTGAGTCCGGCGCAGGTGTTGAAGAAAGCACCGGAGAAGCTGCCACCGCTGCGGCCGCTGCCGCGATTACCGTTTCCGTACAATTTGATACACCGGATGTGGGAGCTGTTGGCAGAGGCGAGTCCTCGGTACGTTCAGTGCCTGGCGTGTCGTCTGCCGCCACGTCCAGTCTTGCGCTCGGAGGAGTATCCGTCATGCGCGTGACCTATTCCGGTGATATTGCCGCTTTGGCGTCGGCACTTCGCTCGAGAGGCTGGCAGGTACAGCAGGGCTCAGGTGCGCTGCGAATCAGTCGCGGGGGGAACGAGTAGAGAAAGTGAACCAGATCGCCCTTCCTCTGGAGACTGAACCGGCAGGTGACCGTGATAGCTATATCGTCACCGAAGCAAATGCAGATGCAGACCATCATCTCGGTAACTGGCAGCATTGGTCCAATGGCGTGGCAATTTTAATTGGTTCTGCCGCGTCAGGCAAAACAGCGATGGCGAGCCAGTTTTTGCGTGAGTCCGATGGTCTCTGTTTTGAATTGGATGACAGCTTCGATGAAGAAAAGCTGTTTCACCTCTGGAACGAGGCCCAGGCACAGCGAAAACCCCTGTTGATTGTCGCGTCCCGACCGGCAGGGGAATGGAATGTCCGGTTGCCGGACTTGCAATCCCGGCTGGCGGCTTCCCAACTGATTGAGATCGGTGCGCCGGATGAAGCGATGCTGACTGGTCTTTTTCAAAAATATTTTGCAATGCGTGGTACACCGGTTTCGGACGAAGCTTTGGCCTGGCTCGCGAAACGGATGGAACGCAGTTATCAGGATGTTCAGAAATTGGCGCAATTGATGGACAGGATTGCCATAGCGCAAAAGAAGCCAGTGACCCGGCGGACTGCTCAGGAAGCCTTGCAGTCATATCGGGACGAGCGGCATTCTAGCGGCGAAGAAAACCGGACGGATGGATGATGGAAAATATCGGTTCAAGCAATGCGAGCCACGATGAACTGGAAATGGAACTTCCGGAAGCTTCGGGAGAGGAAATTACAGCGCGCTATTTCAACCGGGAACTGAGCTGGCTGGGTTTTAACGAGCGCGTGATTGAAGAGGCCCAGAACACCTCCCATCCGCTCCTTGAGCGAGTTCGTTTCCTTTCGATATCTGGCAACAATCTCGACGAGTTTTTCATGGTCAGATTTGCCGGTCTGGTCGGGCAGTACCGGCAGAACATCGAAGAACGATCTGCTGATGGTCTGACGGCATCGCAGCAACTTTCGGCGATCGCGGAACGCGCCGATCGGATTCTCCATAATCAGCAGGCGGTGTGGGAGCAATTGCAGGCCATATTGCGTTCAGAGGATATAACGGTCGCGCCGATTGACGATCTTGATAAGACCGACAAAAAGTGGCTTGAGCAACATTTCCTCGATCAG
Organism: Pseudomonadota bacterium; assembly: GCA_039815115.1. Lineage (GTDB taxonomy): Bacteria > Pseudomonadota > Alphaproteobacteria > Sphingomonadales > Sphingomonadaceae > Parasphingorhabdus. The sequence continues at coordinate 6,852 of JBCBZY010000111.1, forward strand.
ATTTTCCCGGTGCTTACCCCCCAGGCGCTCGATCCAGCACATCCTTTTCCCTTTATCTCCAACAAGGGACTGAGCTTGGTGTTTGATCTGGTTCGTCAATCAGACAAACAAGGCATTCGCGAACTGGTGATGATCCCTTCCGGCCTGCCGCGTTTCATCAGGATTCCCCGGGAAAATGCGGTCTATGTGTCGGTGGAATCGGTCATTCAGCACTACTCGAGATTGCTTTTCCCGGGTTATGACGTGACCAACAGCGGCCTGTTCCGGATCATCCGCGACAGTGACATCGAAGTGGAAGAAGAAGCGGAAGACCTGGTGCGTTATTTCCGTAGTGCTATCAAGCGGCGGAGACGGGGTGATGTGATCCGGCTGGAGCTCGGTCCGGGCCTGTCTGATTCGGTGATTACCCTGCTGCGGGAAAATCTTGTCAGCGATGGCGGCACGGAAAGCCGGATCGAAGGGTTTGTCGGGTTGGGCGATCTTGACCTGCTGGTGGACGAAGACCGTCCGGATCTCAAGTTTTCACCTTATAGCCCCCGTTTTCCGGAACGTATTCGCGAACATGGGGGCGACTGTTTCGCAGCGATCCGGGACAAGGATATTCTCGTTCATCACCCCTATGAGTCGTTCGAAGTGGTCATCGAATTTCTCCGCCAGGCCGCCGCTGATCCCGACGTGGTTGCAATCAAGCAGACATTGTATCGCGCCGGCAAACAGTCCGCTGTGATCCGCGCGCTGATTGACGCGGCCGAAGCCGGAAAATCGGTTACGGCTGTTGTTGAGCTGAAAGCACGGTTCGATGAAGAGCAGAATCTCAAATGGGCCAGTCAGCTGGAACGCGCCGGTGTTCAGGTGGTCTATGGCTTTATCGAATGGAAAACCCATGCCAAGATATCCTTGGTCGTGCGCAAGGAGCAGGACGGATACCGTACCTACTGTCACTTTGGTACCGGCAATTATCATCCCGTGACAGCGAAAATCTACACCGACCTCAGCTTTTTCACCGCTGATCCCAAGGCGAGTCGGGATGCGGCCCAGCTGTTCAACTATATTACCGGCTATGTCGAACCGGAGAAACTGGAACTGATCTCCATGTCTCCGCGTTACATGCGCGATGATCTCATGACGCTGATTGATCGTGAAATCGCAAATGAACGGGCAGGCAAGCCTGGCATGATTTGGGCAAAAATGAACAGCCTGGTGGACCCGGCGCTGATCGAAAAACTCTACGCGGCCAGCAATGCTGGCGTCGAGATCGACTTGATTGTCCGGGGTATTTGCTGTTTGCGTCCCGGGGTGCCGGGCATGTCGGATCATATCCGGGTGAAGTCGGTCGTCGGCAGATTCCTCGAGCACAGCCGGATCTGGGCGTTTGGCAATGGCAAGGAATTGCCCAATGACCGGGCCAGTCTTTACATCAGCTCTGCCGACTGGATGCCG
>JBCBZY010000323.1:0-3189 GCA_039815115.1 Pseudomonadota bacterium
GCTGGATCAGAGTTGCCTCCATTGTCCAATATTCCTCACTGCTGCCTCCCGTAGGAGTCTGGTCCGTGTCTCACCCAGGATGATGCGGTCAGGACGCATACGCAGGGCGTTCTTCACAAGGTCACCAATGGTAATTGCGCCTTCGCCTTCGAGGTTTGGCGGCCGGGTTTCCAGCGGCAGCCAGTGCGGCTGCTGCAGACGAAGCTCGGCGGCATCTTCGATGGTGAGCACGCGCTCGCCCGGGTCGATCATTTTCGACATGGCGTTGAGCATGGTCGTTTTACCCGAACCTGTACCACCAGAAATCACCACGTTGAAGCGGCAGGCACCGGCAATCTTGAGCGCCGTACACATATTGTCGGACATCGAACCGAAGCCCTTCATCATGTCCAGCGTGATCGGTTTTTCGGAGAATTTACGAATCGAGATCGCGGTACCCTTGAGGCTGAGCGGCGGAACGATGACGTTCACACGCGAACCGTCTTTCAGACGGGCGTCAGCCAGCGGTGTGGTCTGGTCGACGCGGCGGCCGACCTGGTTCACGATACGCTGTGCGATCTGGAAAAGATGTTCTTCATCGCGGAACTGAATCGGCGCGATTTCAAGCTTACCCTTGATTTCAATGTAGGTCTGTTCCGGGCCGTTGACCATGATATCCGAAATATCCGGGTTCTGGAGCAGTTCCTCCAGCGGACCAAAGCCGAGCAGTTCGTCGACCAGAACCTTTTCCAGAGCAAATTGCTCGCGGCGGTTCAGGGTCAGCTTGAGCTCGGTCAGCACTTCCATGATGATCGGGCGGAATTCTTCGGTCAGCTCTTCCTTGTTAAGCGTGGCTGCCGCTTCGGGATCTACCCGTTCGAGCAGTCGCGGAAGAACCTGTTCCTTGATCTTGTGAACGGATGCGCCGAAGCCTTCATCTTTGTCGGTTTCCTCGGGAAGTGGATTGGAGCGTTCCGCCAGCCGTGACATCGCATCACTTTGTTCCGGAGCGGCTCCACCTGACGATTCTTCACCTGGAAGCGGCACGGAATCGATGGGAGGAAATTGTTCCCCTCCGGCCTCGTTTTCCGGCTTTTCCGAAGCATTATCGTCTTTCGGCGCAGATTTCGATCCGCCGGACATCGGTTTTGCAACACCAAAGGATGGACGACCGCCACCCAAACCGTTTTTCTTGCCAAATGCGCTCATGGTTCTCCGCCGGAAATAGTTGCATTACAATTGGACCCACAGCCTCTTTCCATGAAAATGGTTAATCTTTGGATAATGAACTCCAGCGAATCATTTGCCGTCATTTTGGCTATCTGGTTCAGAAGTCGGTTGTTTCTGGAGCAATAGCCTGCGAACAGGCCATATCCTTTGCGAAAACAGGAAACCGTCTTGAACGCCGAAGCATCACGAAAATCTGCATCAGCGGGCAGCGGCATTACCTTGGCCTTGATCGCCTTTTCCGGATTTCCGATCGGCGATGCACTGGTGAAGTCCATGGCTCTCGACTGGCCAGCGGCCGCCGTGGCCGCGTTGCGTTTCACTATCGGAGCGATTGCACTGGCGCTGATTCTGGCCTGGCGGGAGGGGCGTCAGGGTTTTCAGATCCGCCGTCCCTGGCTGCATGCGGCGCGCGGTCTGGCGCTGGCTACCGGCACAATCACCTTCTTTTCCGCGATTTACGTGATGCCGCTGGCCGAGGCGGTCGCCATCGCATTTGTGAATCCGATTATTACCGCCTTGCTGTCCGGCTGGTTCCTCAAGGAAAAAATGCGTCCCGCAACCTGGGTGGCAACCTTTATCGCCTTTGGCGGGGTCCTGATCATGCTGCGGCCCAATGTGGCGGAATTTGGCTGGGTGGCGGTTTTGCCGCTGATTTCCGCCTGTGCGATGGCGGCGATGCTGATTCTCAACCGCATGGTGTCGTCCCAGCGGTCAATCACGGCCGCGCAATTCTATCTCTCATTCTGGACCGCGCTGTTTCTGATTGTGGCAGCTACCGCCGGACATGCACTTGTACCGGTTATGGCCGTATCGGGTCTGCCTTCGCTGGAAGTTATTCTAAAATGCGCCTTTATCGCCTTTACCGCGACCTGCTGCCATTTTCTGCTGTTCATGGCCACAATGCGGACGTCAGCGGCGTCGGTAGCGCCACTGGTTTACATCCAGCTGATCATATCGGGCGTGATCAGCGTCTATATCTTTGATGATCCGCTGGATCCGATCGCGATCGTTGGTGCGATGCTGATCCTGATCAGCGGATTGCTGCTGTGGCGCAGCGAGAGAAAAGCGGAAACGGTGCTGGAAGCTTAGGAAACAGCTTCTGCCAATACGGTCAGTCCGGCTTCATTCACTTCGGCAAATCCGCCCTGGACGGAAATGGTCTCCGGTGTCGCGCCTTCGCTGGCATAAATGACCAGATCGGCATCACGAATGGTCGACATGACCGGCGCGTGATTGGCCAATACGCCAAAATCGCCTTCCGTGCCGGGAACCACCACCATGAAGACATCGTCCGACCGGACCAGTTTTTCAGGGGTTACGAGTTCGAAATGCAGGTTTGCCATGTTCTTCAGTCCTGTATCGCCGCATCAAACAGGGATGTGGCTTTCTCAAATTTGTCCCGGCAACCGGTGTTGCAAAAACCGACAACCTTGCCCCGATACTCCGTCAATGAATCTGCCGATACCGGGTCTCCCGACCAAGGGCAGATGTCATTGACGCAATCTTCGAGGCGCAGATCAGCCATTTAGGCCGCTTCTGCAGCCAGTTGCTTGCCTTTTTCGATCGCTTCGTCGATGCCGCCGACCATGTAGAAGGCGTTTTCGGGAAGGTGATCATATTCGCCGTCGACAACTGCCTTGAACGATTTGATCGTATCTTCCAGGTCAACGAACTTGCCGGGAATGCCGGTAAAGACCTCAGCGACGTGGAATGGCTGCGACAGGAATTTCTGGATCTTCCGCGCGCGGGCGACGACCAGTTTGTCTTCTTCCGAAAGCTCGTCCATGCCGAGAATGGCGATGATGTCCTGCAGCGACTTGTACTTCTGCAGCGTTTCCTGAACGGCGCGAGCGGTGTCGTAGTGCTCCTGACCAACAACACGCGGTTCCAGAACACGCGAGGCCAAGTTAACTGAGACAGCAGAAACTGAATTCAATTGTCTCAACGCAGTGGCACGAATGGAACTTAATGGTGTCCGAC
>JBCBZY010000231.1:0-4718 GCA_039815115.1 Pseudomonadota bacterium
AAGAAAGAGTACTGCAGACCTTGCCGGAGGCGCCGTGTCAGTCGCCCTCGGACCGTCAACAACACTTCAGTGGGGCAAAATTCGCGGGGTCGACAAATAGACGTAAAACCGCCAATCCTGCCGCTGAAAAATTGGGCATTGAAATTCGGTTTTGCCCAAAAAATGGACATCTTCCGCCATTTTTCCCAATATATGACAATTAGGCTTGCCATGCCTGCATGTTTCCAGATAAAGGAGCAGGTCTAGTTCATCCAAAGGGGATATTTTAATGTCTAACGAAACCAATCTTCGCAAAATGCTTCTCGTAGCAGGCGGCCTGGCTCTGGCAGTTCCGGCGCTTTCCGCATGTTCCGAGCAGGCTGGCGATGCTGTTGAAGCTGCTGAGTGTGCCGCATGTGCCGCTGGTTGTGCCGCCGAATGTGCTGCTGAAGCCGCCGGTTGTGCTGCTTGTGCCGCTGGCTGTGCTGCTGAAGCTGCTGGCTGTGCCGCTGCATGTGCTGCTGGCTGTGCTGCTGAAGCCGCTGGTTGTGCCGCATGTGCCGCTGCATGTGCTGCATGCGCTGCTACTGAGTAATATCAGTAAGCTGCATTGGAAAATGCATTAGAAAGGCTGTTTGAGCTTACGGGCCAGATAGCTAAAGAGGGCGTCTCGCTAGTACCCCGCGTGGTACCGGCAGACGCCCCTTTCGTTCAGTATCAACATTATCCCAAAGGCGACTGCATTGCACCAGGCAATCAGTCTCGCTGGTTCTACCATGCCCACAAGCCGGAAGAACGCGAGGAAGGCGAACACGGGCATTTTCACCTGTTCCTTCCGCTGGAAATGTTCAAGGGCGTCAAATCGCTCTACAATCCACCGAAGAAGCTGCCCAACGGCAAACCCACTCAAGGCGTCGTCCATTTTGGTGCACTCAGCTTCGGACTCGACGGGATGCCGATGAGCTGGTTCACGACCAACTATTGGGTCACTTACGAATATTTCATGCCAGCAGAAGCTATCGCTTCGCGGCTCAAGAATTTTGACATGACAGGCGCCAAGGGCGACCCGCTAGTCAATGACTGGCTGACGGCAGCGGTCCACAGTTTTCACGATCCGATCATTGAGATGCTCGATGCGCGCGATGTCGAGTTGGCGGAACAAAAGAAAGAACTTGGTCATGCCGTGTTCGAGGACAAGACCGTGGAAATCATGTCCCGGATCCCGTTTGATCTCTGATCGCAAACAACCGAATTGATGGTGCGCCCGACAGGACTCGAACCTGTGGCCCCCAGATTAGGAATCTGATGCTCTATCCACCTGAGCTACGGGCGCTCCGCCAAAAGCCGTTTAGCTTTTGCCTCGCAGATAGGCCAGCTTCAATTTTGTGATTCGGGCGGTGCTACCGGGAGTGGCAAAGGCGTGATTTCAATGCCCTCTTCTTCCAGCGCCTCGACTTCATCCGGCGTAGCAATGCCATGAACAGGTTTCTCTTCCGTTTCACCATAGTGAATTTCCCGTGCCTTCTCCGGAAATTCATCCCCTACCCACTCTGACTGCTCAAGCAGCTTTTCCTGGACCTCAGCCGCCAGCTTCAGAATTTCTCCCTGATCCGCCGGCACCGAAGTCGCATTGCTGATCGTTCCGGAAGACGATACCGGAGCACTATCTGCTTCGTTCGGGGACGTTTCTGAACGCTGATTGCCTTTTGCGCCGACATTTGGTGCCATCAGGCCTTTACTCACAGATAGCGATCCACAGGTCGGACAGGTCAGCAGGCCACTCGCCTTTTGGTCGTCAAAATCAGCAGATGATCCGAACCAACCCTCAAATTTGTGTCCATGGGGTTCGCACACAAGATCAAACACTATCATTCCATCAACTCCGGACCAGAAAAGTCCCGCCGGTTTTTGAGCACCGGCAGTTTTCGACGGACTTCCTCAATTTCGTTGAGATCTATATCGCAAAAGCCCACACCCATGTCTTCCGCCATGTCGAGCAGCACCCGCCCCCAGGGGTCGACAACCATAGAATGTCCGTAAGTGCGCCGCCCATCTTCATGTGTTCCGCATTGTGCGGCGGCGATGACAAAGGCTGACGATTCGATTGCCCGTGCCCGCAGCAACACTTCCCAATGCGCTTGTCCGGTGGGCACAGTGAATGCTGCAGGAACGGTAAGGATATCTGCGCCCTGATCTGCGAGGGCCGCGTAGAGTGATGGAAATCGCACATCATAACAAATCGAGAGGCCGATTCCCGCTTCATCTGTCCGCGCGAGCACAGCTTGCTTGCCCCCGGCATAGGCAGCGGATTCCCGCCAGGAATCCTCTGCATTCAGATCGACATCGAACAAATGTATCTTGTCATATCTGGCAACGACTCGCCCTTCGGGATTAATCAGCAGCGACCTGTTGACCCATTTGTCATCAACTCGCCCGTCATCTCGCCCGTCATCTCGCAGCGCCAGAGAGCCCAGCGATACCCAGATACCGGAATTGACCGCCGCCTTCCGTACTGCAGAAAGAACGAGGTCTTCGGTTTCGGACCGGATATGCGTCGCAGCCCGGGACCGGTTGCGATCTATCATGCCGCACATTTCCGGCGTAAACAGCATGCTGGCACCACCTGCTGCAGCAGCGCTGATGTGGTCGCAAAGATCCGCTGCATTCTGTTCCGGATCCAGGCCGGTACAAGTCTGAGCCAAAGCTATCCGCATTTTGTGCTATTGCGCCCAAAGCTGATCAAGTTGTCCGGATGAATCCAGTGCGGCCAATTCATCTGAACCGCCGATATGCTGATCGTTGATGAAAATCTGCGGCACGGTGGTCCGGCCATTGGCCCGCTGTATCATTTCCGCGCGCTTCGCACCGCCCATGGAAATATCGAATTCCTCAAAATCGACATTTCTGGAACTCAGCAAGGATTTTGCACGAAAGCAGTAACCGCATGTAAATTTGGTATATATTTCAACCTTGGCCATTCTGGAGCTCCAATATCCACTGACCCTTCAAATGGGTTCTCACCCGGCGAATTGCAACTGTCACATGCCGCAGGCTTAGTCTTCCGTCAGACAAACTCTCGCCCAGCACAGCACGGTGACCTTTTTCGTGCCGGCTGCCTTGAGGACGCCAGCGCAGGCATTGGCGGTACTCCCGGATGTAAATACATCATCAACAAGCAATATTTCCTTGCCGGGCAATTCCGAACGCCCTTTTGCTGTTACATCAAAAGCGTTGCGCACGGTCTCGAACCGCTGGGCAGTACTCATCTTTTTCAGCGGGGGCGTCGCGTGTGTGCGAATCAGCAAATCGCTGGCAACCGTACAACGCAAACGCCGGCCAATTACTTGGGCAATCAGAGCTGACTGGTTGAAGCCTCTGCGCCACAGCCGTGTGCGATGAAGCGGAACGGGAATGATGAGCTCCGGCACGTCCTGTTCGGTGATCAGTCGTTCCATATGGCCGGATATCAAATCTGCAATTCCCAGTCTTCCGCCATATTTCAGCCGAATGACAAGCCGGGCACTCAATTCATCATAGCGCACTGCCGCACGGACACTGTCGAAATGTGGCGGGTTTGCCAGGCATTGTCCACATATTGTATCGGGACCGCGATCAAATGCGAAAGGCTCGCCACAGCGGATACATTTTGGACCTGCCAAAAACGCGTATTGCCGCCAGCAATCCAGACAAATTTCATGGTCTCTGGCAACCGATACTCCGCATGCGGGACAGCGGGGTGGCAGTGCGAGTTCTGCAAACGTCCGGATCAGGGTTTTGTTGAGTCCCATTTTTCCTTGTCGGCTGGCAACGGCAAAGGCACAAGGCCCTATGGTTGACCCATCCGGACAAAGCGAAATATTTGATCGCCGTCGCAGACGGCTCGTGCGGGACAGGGCGTTCCAGCGTACAAACGGTCCGGACATTTTAAGTGAGCTGATGGTCGACGCGGTCTTCGACAATTTGAGCCTCGTGAACCGGGACTTCCGGCATTGTCTTGTGAGTGGTCTCGCGGCTCCGCAACTGGTCGATCGGCTCGCGGACCAGGGAATCACAACCGTTGTCGCTGACGCCAGTTATGAAGTGGCTCGCGCGGTAAAGGGTGTTCAGTGTGATGAGGACCGACTACCATTTGCCGACCACAGCTTTGATCTGGTGATCAGCATTGGCACCCTCGACACTGTAAATGACCTCCCGGGCGCGCTGGCACTGCAATTAAGAACCCTGAAGCCCGATGGCCTGTTTCTCGGTGCGTTTGTCGGGGCGGAAAGCCTTGGCAAATTGAAAGCGGCTCTGATGGATGCGGAGGGTCAAAGTGTCTCCGCTCACATTCATCCCCAGATCGATATTCGGACGATGGGAGATCTGCTCTCCAGAATTGGTTTCAAACTGGCGGTGGTTGATGGTGATCGGCATCAACTCCGCTATGCCCTTATGGAAAAACTGGTCGATGATCTGAGGAATGCCGGTGGATCCAACCTTCTTGTTGGCAGTAATCGTCCATTGTCACGCACCGTATATAAAAGAGCCATCGAAAGTTTTGCAGGAAAGGCCGACCCGGACGGCAAAACTTCGGAAAATTTTGAATTCATCAACATTTGTGCATGGGCGCCCCATCCCGACCAGCCGGTACCGGCACGACGTGGCAGCGGGAAAGTGTCGCTCCGTACGGCCCTGGACAAGGGTGAATAGGGAATATTCAGACCACAATCGGGCGGAACAGCTTCAACTGGGCAATAAGC